>JAYTVY010000050.1:0-4801 GCA_043743755.1 Bryobacterales bacterium
CTCTCGCGCCAACCCTCCACTAGCACCTCGCGCAAATCGCCAGCCTCCACCAGCTCGGCGATTCGCGGATGCGCCTCGCGAACCGGCATTCGAAAATAATCCGCGAGATCGGCCGCGGTGGCCACGCCACATGCGCGCGCCGAGAGCCTCAGCAATTCGCGTTGCGCGTCCTCCCGCTGCACCTTGCGCTCATGCTGGTCCGCCGGAATCAGCCGCTCCACCAGATCGAAGACTCGCGAGAAATTGGATCGCCGGTCGGCCACCGCCAGCAGCCCCCGCCCGAAATGCGCTTCCAGAACCGCCCTGGGCACGCTCCCGTACCACGATTCCGCCAGCCACTCCCCTGCCCCTTCCGGAGATTGCAGATCATCGGCCGCCAGCGGACCTCGCGCCCGCACCTGCTCGAGCACCCAGTCGACGTAGTCGCTGTGCTGGTCCAGGAACGGCGCGAAATTGTACGGCCGCACCCGGTGCTGGTCCATGCGATGCCGCAGCAGCGGCCATGTCTCCAGCGGCACAATCGAGGCCTCGTGCGCCCACTGCTCGGTAAATTCGCCCCCGCGATATACCAGATCGTCCAACCGCGACCGTTCATAGGGTCCTAGCCGCGAATACAAAACCTGATATTGCGACGGCACCACCACGTTGACGTAATCGATTTGCAGCAGTCCCAGCTCACGAATCGTGCGCCCCATTTGTCGCGCGGTCACCCGGCCGCCTGGTCGCGGACGATCGAATCCTTGCGCCGCCAGCGCAATGCGCCGGGCCTCGCTTAACGAGAGCTTCGGCTTCTCCTTCGGCGCCGATGTGATGATCAATGCAACGCCATCCGGAGCACCCCTTTGAAACCCGCAATTTTACCAATCATTGCTTTTGGTTTTGTCCGGCTCGCCTGGAGCCTGGCACAGCCGCGGGTCGCCCCTGGAGGCGTGCAATTGAGGCCGGAAGTGATGATTGTGGATTCTAAAGTGGGAGTTTAAGAGGTGGGGTTAACACTTGCCCTTGGCGGCAATTCTCTTTTCGAGTGCCACCAGAAGCCGGGAGTGGACGTCTTCCGGGAGGGATTGGGGCTGCAGGCCCTTGTACACCTGAATGGTCTTTTTGGTGGTGTCGCAGATCACGAAACAGTTCGGGCATTCGGTGATGTGCGCTTCCAGGCGCAGCCGGGTTTGGACGTCGATCTTCTCGTCCAGATAGTCGTTCAGTTCCTGGAGGAATTCTTTACAGGTAAGCAAAGACGTCGTCCCCTTTCCGCTTGAAAAACCGGGTCAGCTTCTCCCGAAGTTGCAGCCGCGCCCGGAGCAGCCGGCTCTTCACCGCGGGTACTGAAATCCCCAGGGATTCCGCGGTTTCTTCCGTGCTCAGTTCTTCGATGTCTCGCAGAACGAAAACGGTGCGGAAAGCTGGGCGCAAAGTATCCACCGCCTCGTCCAGAATCCGCCCCAGCTCCTCGCGCGAGTACTGCTGTTCGGGATTTTCCTCCCAAACCGCGATCTCCCGAATCACCGTGTCTTCGCCGGTATCCACGGGTTCATCCAGCGGCACCGTCCGGTCCGATTTACGCTTCCGCAGCTTCATCAGACTCTCGTTCACCGCGATCCTTACGATCCAGGTATAAAACTTAGATTGCCCCTGAAAATCCTTCAGGTGCTCATAGGCCTTCAGGAACGTCTCTTGGAGCACGTCCTCCGCATCTTCGTCGTTTTGAGTGATGTGTTTGGCCAGCCGGAAGATCTTCCGCTCGTAACCGCTTACCAGCTCGTTGAAGGCCCCGGCATCGCCCTCGCGGGCTTTGGCTACCAGTGCCGATTCGTCAAACACACCCGCTTCGGTAGTCGCAGGCATCCTTTATTCATCCTAACACCGCACCCCAGCTTTCGCCCGCTGCTCCTCACCTGTTAACCTGAAAATTCATGAGTCTCATCGTCACTTTGCCGGATGGCAGCCAGCAAACCGTTCCGCCCGGAACCCGGCCCATCGACATCGCCCGTTCCATCAGCCCTCGTCTTGCCGACGACGCCGTGGTGGCGCGCGTAAATGGCGACCTGTACGACCTTACCCGCCCTCTTGAAGCCGACGCAACGGTGCAGATATTAACCAGCAAGAACCCCGAGGCGCTCGAGGTCTATCGCCATTCTACGGCCCATCTGCTCGCCGCCGCGGTCCTCGAGCTGTTCCCCCAAACCCGGCTCGGCGTCGGCCCGCCCACCGATAACGGTTTCTACTATGACATGCAGCGGGAGACGCCCTTCACCCCCGAGGATCTCGAGAAGATCGAGGCGCGCATGTGGGAGCTGCAAGGCCAGGACCTCCCCTTTGACCGCAAACTGACGGCCAAGTCCGACGGCCTTCAAAAATACGCGGACGATTGGATGAAGGCCGAGCTGATCGAGGAAAAGGCCGGCGACATCTTTACCGAATACACGCTGGGCCCAGGATTCATCGATTTTTGCCGCGGCCCGCACGTTCCCTCCTCCGGCCGCATCAAGGCGTTCAAGCTGCTCACCGTCTCCGGCGCTTACTGGAAGGGCAACGAAAAGAACGCCCGCCTTCAACGCATTTCGGGAACCGCCTTCTTCAGCAAGAAGGATCTGGCACAGCATCTGGAGCGCCTGGAAGAAGCCAAGAAACGTGATCATCGCAAGCTGGGCCAGGAGCTGGATCTGTTCAGCATCCAGGACGCCGCCGGACCCGGACTGATCTTCTTCCATCCCAAGGGCGGCGCGGTCCGAAAGATTATCGAAGACTGGATGCGGGATCAGTATCTGGCTCGAGGCTACTCGCTGGTGTACACTCCGCACGTCATGAAAGCCGACCTGTGGCGGACCTCGGGCCATCTCAATTTTTACGCCGAAAATATGTTCAAGCGCATGGAGCTGGACGATACCGAATACCAGCTCAAGCCCATGAACTGTCCCGGCCACATTCTGATCTATAAGGACAAGCCGCACAGCTATCGCGACCTTCCCGTGCGGCTGGGCGAACTCGGCACGGTCTACCGCTATGAGCGTTCCGGCGTCTTGCACGGCCTCATGCGTGTTCGCGGATTCACGCAGGATGACGCCCACATCTTCTGCACACCCGAACAGATCGAGGATGAGGTGGTCAATTGCCTCCAGTTCGCCACCGACGTCTTGACCACGTTCGGATTTACCGAATACGAAGCCGAATTGTCCACCTGGGACGCCGGAGCCAGCGGAAAATACGACGGATCCAAGGATCAATGGGATCTGGCCCAACAAGCTTTACGCAACGCAGTGGACCGTCTCGGCATCAAGGTAAAGGTAATGCCCGACGAGGCCGCGTTCTACGGACCCAAGATCGACATGAAGCTGGTGGACGCCATCGGCCGCCTGTGGCAGCTTTCCACCGTGCAATTCGATTTCACGTTGCCGCAACGGTTTGATCTCGAATATACCGGCGAGGACGGCAAGAAACACCAACCCCTGATGGTTCACCGGGCCCTCTATGGCTCAGTGGAACGGTTTTTCGGCATTCTGCTCGAACACTATGCCGGCGCGTTTCCCGTGTGGCTGGCGCCAGTCCAAGCCTCCGTGCTTCCCATCACGGACCGTAATTTGGAATACGCCCGCACTATCGAAACACGCTTGAAGGAAGCCGGGTTACGTGTAGTGGTGGATGACCGCAAGGAGAAAGTGAATTTGAAGATCCGCGACGCCCAGCTCCAAAAAGTTCCCTTCATGCTGGTGGTAGGGGATCGCGAAGCTCAAAATGACAGCGTGTCCGTGCGCAATCGCAAACACGGCGACCTCGGCTCGAAGCGCGTTGACGACTTCCTGTCCGAGATCCAGCAGCTGATCGTTGCAAAGACGCCGGTCGAATAGTGCACGCGCCCCTGTTGGTTTCAATCCTGGCCGCATTTCTGTTGGGTTCGCTGGTCTATTGCGCTTTGATGATCCTGGCGGCGCAGCGCTACATGGCCCAGCCCCGCGCGGAAGGCTGCTGCCATCCCATCAGCGTTCTGAAGCCGCTCTCGGGCTCCGACGAAGGCCTGGAAGCAAACCTCCGCAGCTTCTTCGAGCAGGATCACCCTGAGTTTGAGCTATTGTTCGCCGTCCGCGAACTGGAAGACCCAGCCGTTCCCATCCTTCAGACTTTACAGCGCGAATTTCCCGAGGTCCCTTCGCGTTTGATTGTGACCGGCGAGCCGCGCTTTGCCAACGCCAAAGTCTGGAGCCTGCATTGCATGCAGGGTGAAGCGAAGTATGACCTGCTGGTGATGAGCGATAGCGATATCCGGGTCCGCTGCGGTTTCCTGCGGTCCATCGCCGCCGAGTTTGAGGACCAAAACATAGCCGTGGCCACTTGCCCTTACCGCGCCATGGCCGGACGCAGCCTGTGGTCGACCCTCGAAGCCGAGGGCATGAACACCGAGTTTTTAGGCGGTTTGCTGGTTGCACGCATGCTGGAAGGCGTTAAGTTCACGGTGGGACCCACGGTGGCGGCGCGCAAATCGGCCATCGAAGCCATCGGCGGATTCCGCCGCCTCAAGGATTACCTCGCCGAGGATTTCGTGATGGGCAAATTCGCCGCCGAGGCTGGCTTCGGCGTGGTTTTGTCCAAGACCATCGTCGAGCACCGCATTGGAAGCGAGGACCTGCGCGCTAACGCCGCCCACCGCATCCGCTGGGCCCGCAGCACCCGCCGCTCGCGCCCGCTGGGCTACATTGGCCAGATCTTCACACACCCACTGGCCCTGAGTTTGTTGCTGGTGGCCGCGCACCCAGCCTGGTGGCTGGCCATCATTCCGACCATCGTACTGCGCGCCAGCGCGGCCTGG
>JAYTVY010000051.1:0-4515 GCA_043743755.1 Bryobacterales bacterium
GATCGCCACAGCGGTGGCTGGGTCCGTGATCGGAATTAACGCATTCAATCAACCCGACGTGGAGGCCAGCAAGATCGCCACAAAAGCGCTGACGACGGAATATGAGAAGAACGGATCGCTGCCGGCGGAGAAGCCTATTTTCGAGGAAGGCGGCATCCAGCTTTTCACCGATGCGAAGAATGCGGAGGCGCTGAAGCCGGCCGACAAATCGCTGGCTGGTTATTTGGGCGCGCATCTGAATCGCGCGGGGGCGGGCGATTACTTCGCGCTGCTGGCTTATGTTCAGATGAACGAGGCGCATGAGCAGGCGCTGCAATCAATGCGGACGGCGGTGCGGGATCGCAAACATCTGGCGACTTGTCTGGGATTTGGTCCGCGCTTCCTGCACTCGACTGGGCAGGCGTATAAGGGTGGTCCGAACTCGGGCGTGTTCCTGCAGGTGACCTGCGACGATAAAGCCGATTTGAAGGTGCCCGGACAGAAGTATACTTTCGGGGTGGTGAAGGCGGCACAGGCGCGAGGGGGTTTCCAGGTGCTGGCGGACCGGAACCGGCGGGCGCTGCGCGTTCATTTGAAGGATGTTGAAGCGGGATTGAAGACGCTGGGAGATGCGATAGCGAAGGCGCTGGCGTAACTAGCGGGGCGGGTACGGAATGAAGATTGAATTACAACCACTAAAGGGAGAACCTCCATGCAATTGGGAATGATTGGACTAGGACGAATGGGCGGGAACATGATTCTCCGCCTGATGCGGGGAGGGCACCAGGGTGTGGTGTTCGATTTGAGCCCGGACAACGTGAAGAAGCTGACGGCCGACGGGGCGACGGGGGCAACCTCGATGGAGGATTTTGTCCAGAAGCTGCAGAAGCCGCGCGCGGCCTGGGTGATGGTACCCTCGGGCGCGGCCACCGAGAACACAGTGTTGAAGCTGGCGAGCTTGATGGAGAAGGGCGACACGATCATCGACGGAGGCAACTCCTATTTCAAGGACGATGTGCGTCGCGCGACGCTGCTCAAAGACAAAGGCATTCACTACGTGGACGTGGGCACCAGCGGCGGCGTGTGGGGCATCGACCGCGGTTACTGCATGATGATCGGCGGGCCGGATGAAGCCGTGAACCGGCTGGATCCCATCTTCAAGACGCTGGCGCCGGGCATCGGCGACATCCCGAAGACACCGGGACGCGAAGGACGCAAGGGGACGGCGGAAACCGGCTATCTGCACTGCGGACCCTCGGGCGCGGGGCACTTCGTGAAGATGGTCCACAACGGCATTGAATACGGCTTGATGCAGGCGTACGCGGAAGGCTTCGACATCATGAAGCACGCCAACTCGCAAGAGGTGGACGCGGACCACCGGTACAGTTTCGACATGACCGAGATCTCGGAGCTGTGGCGCCGGGGGAGCGTGGTGGGAAGCTGGCTGCTGGACCTGACGGCCATGGCGCTGACGGAGGATCCGGAGCTGAGCAAGTTCACGGGCAACGTGCAGGACTCCGGCGAAGGACGCTGGACGATCATGGCCGCCATTGAAGAAGCGGTGCCCTGCGATGTGCTTTCGGCGTCGCTGTACGCGCGCTTCCGCTCGCGCCAGGATCATACCTTCGCGGAGAAGATGCTCTCGGGCATGCGCAACAAATTCGGCGGCCACGTGGAACGCGCCTCGGGCGGCTAGCGCTTAAATCGGATTCCTAAGAAAGGCTCACGATGGAGACCGTAGATCAGACACAGAACGCCGCCGAACAGGCGGAAGACGCCGGACGTCCGGGCGATGCTTGCGTGATGGTTATTTTCGGGGCGTCGGGCGACTTGACCAAGCGCAAGCTCATCCCGGCGCTCTACAACCTGGCGAAAGATAATCTGCTGGCGAAAGAGTTCGCGTTGATCGGATTCGCGCGCAATGAGCTGACCAGCGAACAGTTTCGCGATCAGATCAGCGCCGAGATCAGCCAGTTCGCCACCACCAAAGTGGATCCAGAACTCTGGAACTGGTTCTCGCGCCGCATTTACTACATCGCGGGAGATTTCGACGATCCCAAGAAATATCAGGAACTGGCGGTGCTGCTGGCGCAGGTGGACAAGGAGCACGGGACCGGGGGCAATTACTTTTATTATCTGGCGACGTCGCCGACGTTTTTCTCCACCATCATCCAGCAGCTGGGCGCGGCCAACCTGACCAAGGAAGAAGGCAGCTGGCGGCGGGTGATCATCGAGAAGCCGTTTGGGCGCGATTACGAATCGGCCATGAAGCTGAACAAGGAGATCCGCGAAGTTCTGGACGAACACCAGATCTACCGGATCGACCATTACCTGGGCAAGGAAACCGTCCAGAACATTTTGGTATTCCGCTTCTCGAACGGCATCTTCGAGCCTATCTGGAACCGCCGCTACATCGACCACGTGCAGATCACGGTGTCGGAAACCGTGGGGGTGGAACAGCGCGGGATGTACTACGACACGGCGGGCACGCTGCGGGACATGGTGCCCAATCACATCTTCCAGCTCATCTGCCTTACGGCGATGGAGCCTCCGGTCTCATTCGACCCCAACGTAGTCCGCGACGAACAGGCGAAAATCCTGAAAGCGATCCAGCCCATGTCGCCGGAGGACGTGCTGACACGCACGGTGCGCGGCCAGTATGGGCCGAGCGTGGACCCCGCTCATAGCATGCCGGGCTACCGGACCGAACCCATGGTGGCGCCCGATTCCAAGACCGAAACGTTTGTCGCGATGAAGCTGTTCATCGACAACTGGCGCTGGGCGGATGTGCCGTTCTATCTGCGCACGGGGAAGCGGCTTCCCAAGCGCGTGACGGAGATCACGATTCAGTTCAAGCGCGCGCCACTGCTGCTGTTCCGCATGACGAATGTGGAAAAGCTGGAGCCCAACCGGCTGACGATGCACCTGCAGCCGGATGAAGGCATCTCGCTGAGTTTCGGCGCGAAGATTCCGGGTCCGCTGGTGCGCCTGGGCGATGTCCATATGGATTTCAACTACAAGGACTACTTCAACGCCACGCCGCAAACGGGCTACGAACGGCTGCTGTACGACTGCATGCTGGGCGATGCCACGCTGTTCCAGCGATCCGATATGGTGGAGACCGCCTGGCGCATCGTCAATCCCATCCAGGACGTGTGGGACGCACTGCCGCCGCGCAAGTTCCCCAACTATGCCGCCGGAAGCTGGGGTCCGAAGGAATCCGAGGAGTTGTTGACGCGCGATCACCGGCACTGGAGCCGCGCATTATGATTCTGGCCGGCGACATCGGAGGCACCAATACCCGGGTCGCATTCTTCGAGGGCGCGCCGGGCGCCCTGAAGCAGGTGGCGATTGAAGTGTACCCGAGCCGCGAGCATAGCGGGCCGGAAGAGATCGCGGGTATATTTCTAGCGACCAGAAATCAGCCGATTGAGGCGGCCGCGTTCGGGATCGCGGGGCCGGTGCGCGATGGCCGCAGCCAGACTCCGAATCTGCCGTGGGTGGTGGAATCCACGCACCTGGCGGCAGCGTTGAAGCTGCCCGCGGTTACGCTGCTTAACGATCTGGAAGCGAACGCGCATGGCATCGCTGAACTGAAAGACGCGGATTTTGTCACGCTGAACATCGGAGCAGCGGGAGCGCATGGGAATCGGGCGCTGATTTCGGCCGGCACCGGGCTGGGTGAGGCGGGATTGCTCTCGCATCCGGATGGGAGCTACGAACCGTTTCCATCGGAGGGCGGGCATTGCGACTTCGCGCCGCGCAATGAATTTGAAGCGGACCTGCTGCACTTTCTTACGGCTCGCTTCCAGCACGTGAGCTACGAGCGCGTGCTCTCGGGTCCGGGACTATTCAACATTTACCAGTTCCTGCGCGATACGGGACGCAACGAGGAACCATCCTGGCTGGCGGAGCGCATCGCCACGCACGATCCATCGGCCACCGTGTCACAGGTTGGCCTGGAAGGCACGGCTGAGATCTGTGTGCGGGCGCTGGACGTTTTCGTGGCCATTTATGGCGCGGAGGCCGGCAATCTGGCACTCAAGATGATGTCGCTGGGCGGCATTTTCATCGGCGGGGGCATCGCTCCCAAGATTCTTCCAAAACTGCGCGATCCGGCATTTCTGGATGCGTTCACGGCGAAGGGCCGCGTGTCCGCGCTGCTGCAGGGCATGCCCGTGCGCGTGATCACCAATGACAAGACGGCACTGCTGGGCGCCGCCAGGGTGGCCGCGCTGGCTGCCGTGCGAGCTCGCGGCAGCGGAGCCTGAGCACGCCGCGGAGCTTACTGGATGGAACTGAAGCTCTGGGGCGTTCGTGGTTCCATCCCGGCGCCGGAACCTTCCAACATGGGGTACGGCGGCAATACAGCGTGTATTGAGATTCGGCCTCCGGACGGGCGGCTGGTGATCTTCGATGCGGGCACGGGCATCCGGCGGCTGGGACTAGCAATTAAACGCGCCCAGGCGGAAGGGCGGCTGGTGCCCGAGCTCGAGATCGATATGTTCTTCACGCATTTTCACTACGACCATATCC
>JAYTVY010000052.1:0-3065 GCA_043743755.1 Bryobacterales bacterium
GAGCCGCGGGCTTTATTCAACCGGACGGGTCCTTTTCAAACGGATCGTTCGAGCGTCGTCACGGCAACCAAAAAGAACTGACGCAGGACTGGGCCTGGAACAGAAATCCATTCCTCGGCTCCAAGGAATTTCAGGGCTTGAAAGTCCTGGTGATGCTCCTCTCGAACTGGGACAACAAGGATGCGCGCAATCGCTTGACCGGGAGCAACACCGGCATCGCCGAGCGCCAGCGTGAGGGGCGAATACAACTGATCTATCGCGTTAAGGATTGGGGCCAGGTGTTGGGGGCCTGGGGGACCGACCAGCGCCCGAAAGGCTGGGACTGCGCCGCGTACACCGCGCAAACTAAATCCTTCCTGACGGGCCGCGAGGGGCAGTATCTGCGCTTTGGCTTCACCGGCCAGCATACGGATGATTTTAAGAACGACATCACGGTGGATAATGTCCGCTGGCTGCTGGGCTATCTGGGAAGGATTACGGATAAACAGATCCAAGACGGATTGAGAGCCAGCGGCGCCACTCCCGAGGAAGCCGCTTGCCTGGGCCCGCAACTGCGCGAGCGGATCAACCTGCTGCGGCACGCGTCCGAGAAATGATCGCCGAGTATCGCAGCGCCTTCAACGCCGCTTTCAAGCCGTCGAAATACGCCGAGTTCCTCAACGAACTCGATCGCCGCTGCGGCACTCACGTCAAATTCCGCAATTGCGAAACCCCCTGCTTCTTCCCGCGCCCCATCCTCCAGCGCATGGTGGAGTGCGGCCGGGAGCTGATTTCACAAATCGCCGGCAACGCCGCTTACCTTCAGGCTGCCTCCGCGCACATCCCGGCTCGGTTTAAAGTGCCGAATGAGGCCGCGCATCCGCTCTTCATCCAAGCCGATTTCGGCCTCGATACAAGTCTGAATCCAAAGCTGGTCGAGATTCAGGGCTTTCCTTCGCTATATGCTTATCAACCGGTGCTGGCCGAAGTCTATCGCGACATCTACCATCTCGATCCCGGTTTGCGTTACATGCTTACGGATTCGAATTATTGGGAACTCCTGCGCAAGGCGATCCTCGGCGATCGCGCGCCGGAAAACGTGATCCTGATGGAGATCAATCCGAGCCTCCAAAAAACGCTGCCGGATTTCTTGATAACGGAGCAGCGCCTGGGCATCCGAACCGTTTCCGTCACCGAGGTTCATCGCAAAGGCTCGCGCCTGTTCTACGGCGATACGCCCATTCACCGCATCTACAACCGCGTGATTGTCGACGAGTTGCAGCGCGAGCGCGTTCAGCCCGGCTTTGACTTCCGGGATGACGTGGATGTCGAATGGGCCGGCCATCCCAACTGGTATTTCCTGCTGAGCAAGTTCTCCATTCCCTGGTTGAAGCACGAGTGTGTTCCGCGCACCTGGTTGCTGCACGATATGAAGCAGCTCCCTGACGATCTGGAAAACTATGTGTTGAAGCCGCTGTTCTCATTCGCGGGCCTGGGCGTGAAGATTGGACCCACGCGCGGCGAGGTCGCGCAAGCGGATCCGGCGCACTACATTCTTCAGGAAAAGATCGAGTTCGCGCCGGTCATCGAGACGTTCTTCGGCCCCACCAAGGCCGAGGTTCGGATCATGTACGTATGGCTGGACGGCGCTGCCGAGCCGGAGGCCGTCACCACCATCATCCGCATGGGGCGCGGAAAAATGATGGGTGTGGATCACAACCGCGATATGGAATGGGTGGGCGCTTCCGCCGGATTTACTCCGCCTTAGGTTTCGGCGCGTCTTTCTTTTTGTAGCCCGACCACTCGCCTTGCACCGCGGGCTGCAACACCGGGCCGCATGCCGTCAGGGTGAGCCAGGCCAGCCCGGTCACGATCAGAAGAACCTTCTTCATTCAGCCACGGTAGCATAGTGTGCCGCGTCAGTCTAATTCCTCCGCCGGCACTTGTTATCCTCAGAACATGAACGACTCTGTTTCCCGCCGCGCCTTCGTGAAAACTGGGACCGCCGCCGCGATTGCCGCGCCCGCAATCCTTCGCGCCCAGAATGCCGGATCGCAAGTACACGTCGGTTGGATCGGCGTCGGCAGCCGCGGGTACTACGTAATGGATCAGCTCTATAAAGGCAGCGGCACCGTGGCGCAAGTAGTCGCCGTGTGCGACACGTATACGGGCAATCTGGCTCGCGCCAAGGATCGCGTGCAGACCATGGGGCAGAACACGCCCAAAGCCTACGAGGATTACCGCGATCTGCTGGCGGATCCCGCCGTTGACGCCGTCGTGATTTCGACGCCCGAACATCTGCACTTTCCCATGTTCATGGCCGCGCTGAAGGCCGGCAAGAACATCTATGTGGAGAAGCCGCTGGCGCACACGATTGAGGAAGGCGAGCTGATGTTGAAGGCCGCCCAGGCCGCCGGCAAAGTGGTGCAGGTAGGCACCCAGAACCGCAGCAATTCACTGTACCAGCGCGCTCAGGAGATGGTGCAGCAGGGCCAGATCGGCGATATCCACTACGTGCGCGCCTTCTGGTATCGCAATTCGTTGAGCGATAATCCCGCGTGGCGCTACAAGATTCCCGCCGACGCCACTCCTGAGAATACGGATTGGAATAAATTTCTGGGCCCGGCGCCCAAACATGCGTTTGACCCGCATCGATATTACCAGTGGCGCCTTTACTGGGATTACTCAGGCGGCATCTCGACGGACCTGCTGGTGCATCAAACCGATATCAGCAATTTCGTGTGCGGCAAGACGGTGCCCAGCACGTGCATGGCCTCGGGCGGCATCTATCGCTGGACCGATAAGGACGACGACCGCGACGTGGCCGACACGATGAGCGCCATTTATGAGTATCCGGACCGCTTCCACATCAACTACAGTTGCTACTTCGGCAACGATCAGTATGGATACGGCGAGCAGTTCTGCGGAACCGAAGGCACGCTCGAAGTGCTCAACCGCCAGGACCTGCACTTCTATCCGCAACTGCTGCGGGGCGCCGCGCCGGAGAAGGTGAAGGCGCGGGCGGAAGTGCACATAAACGGCCTCAAGGATTTCGGCGAGTCCGATGGCCTGGTCAACCACATCCG
>JAYTVY010000053.1:0-1806 GCA_043743755.1 Bryobacterales bacterium
GTTGCCGGTGGGCATCTCGTTCTTTGGAACGGCCTGGAGCGAACCGGTGCTGCTGAAGTTGGCGTATGGTTTCGAGCAAGCGACCAAGGCCCGGCGTGCGCCGCGCTTTCTGGCGACAGCGGAGTTGGGCGGGTAACACCCGGCTCTTGCTACCATGCCCACATGCGCGAAGCAGTTATTGTAGATGCGGTTCGGACGCCGGTTGGACGGCGGGATGGAGCACTCAAAGGTTGGCATCCGGTGGATCTTCTGGCCCACACGCTGCGGGCCGTCACGCAGAGGAACAAGCTGGATCCGGCGCTGGTCGACGATGTGATTGCGGGCTGCGTGGGCCAGGTGGGCGAGCAGGCCTACAATATCGCCCGCAACGCGGTGCTCGCCGCTGGATTTCCAGAATCGGTTCCCGGCACTACGGTGGACCGGCAGTGCGGGTCGAGCCAGCAAGCTGCTCATTTTGCCGCCCAGGGAATAATGGCGGGCAGCTACGATATCGCGATTGCATGCGGCGTGGAGTGCATGAGCCGCATTCCGATGGGCTCGAATGGGGCGGGACCGGGGAAGCCGTTTGGGCCGGGCGTGATGCGCCGTTATCACGACACCGTTTTCAATCAGGGGATCGGCGCGGAGATGATGGCGGAGCGTTGGAAGATCAGCCGCACGGAGTTGGATGAATTCAGTTTTGAAAGCCACCAGCGCGCCGCCCGGGCTACGCAGGAAGGACGGTTTTGCAACGAGATCGTTCCCGTTCCGGTGGAAGCGGAGCACGTGACCAAGGACGAAGGCATTCGGGCGAATTCCACTCTGGAGAAGATGGCGACGCTGAAGCCCGCTTTCAAACCGGACGGCGTGATCACGGCAGCCAATTCATCGCAGATCAGCGATGGCGCTGCGGCGGTGCTGATTATGGAGGGCGGCACCGCGGAACGGCTGGGCCTGCGTCCCCTGGCGCGGTTTGTCGAATTCGCGCTGGCGGCCGAGGATCCGATTATCATGTTGTCGGCGCCGATTCCCGCGACGCGCAAGATTCTGGATCGCGCGGGCTTGAAAATTGATGACATCGATCGCGTGGAGATTAATGAGGCGTTCGCCAGCGTGGTGTTGGCGTGGCAGCGGGAGACCGGCGCGGATCTTGCGAAGGTGAACGTGAATGGCGGCGCGGTGGCGCTGGGTCATCCATTGGGAGCGAGCGGGGCGCGGCTGATGACGACGCTGGTGCATGAGCTGCAGCGGTCGGGTGGCCGGTATGGATTGCAGACCATGTGCGAAGGCGGCGGGATGGCGAATGCGACATTGATCGAGCGGTTGTAGGACTTCTCCCAACGCGTGGCGCGGACACTTTGTCTGCGGCCTCGAGACTCGACACGGCAGCCTGAAGGCCGCGCCACAAAAGGCATGGATTAGGATTGAGGTGTGATGCTTCGGCTACTGCTGGCCGGTTTGCTAACCTCGGCGCTGGTGTGGGGAGTTGATCTCGCGCCCGGCACGTTCCTGGTGGCCAGCCGCGACTTGGGCGATCCTAATTTCGCCGGCACGGTCGTTCTGCTCTTGAATCTTGACGACGAAGAGGGTGCGCTCGGAATTATCGTGAATCGGCGCACGGATGTTCCGCTGTCGCGAGTTTTCGGGAATATAAAACCAAATAAGGATAGTGCCGATGCGGTTTACATCGGCGGACCCGTGGAACCCAGTCGAGGATTGGCGCTGCTAAAGTCCGCAGGCAAGGTGGAAGATGCTCGCCGGATCTTAACCGGACTTTATCTGATTTCCGGAAAATCCGGACTGGAGAAAACAGCCGCGGAAGCGTCG
>JAYTVY010000054.1:0-2000 GCA_043743755.1 Bryobacterales bacterium
CTGATCCATTTTAACGGTGAACGGTTTTTAGGTCCTTACACATCGGGCATCACTTCCCAATGACGCTCCGACGCCTCAAATAGATTCGTTCACCATCATCACTTCTTTAACCACAAGACCGTCGGCCCGCCATCTATCTATTACGTATTCTTGAAGGTTCGGCGGCGGAAGCGATCCACAAAACTGGGCCAGCATGTTGTGGCGTGCGTGGCGGTGAGGGTGGGATTCGAACCCACGGAACCCGCAAAGGTTCAACGGTTTTCGAGACCGCCCGATTCAACCACTCTCGCACCTCACCGGGACTTTCATTTTACCCCAGTCGCCGCGAGCGCCGCGGGGATTCCGGTGCGGTAGGACGGGTAGCGCAGCTCTACTCCAAGCAACCTGCGGATGGCTGTGCCATCCACCCGGCGGTTGGCCCGGCGGGTGCGGTGAAGTTCGCTGGCGGCAGCGGGCCGAGGCATGGGCACATGCAACAACTCCGCGCAGAAGGCCGCGATCTCGCGCGATTCGCAGGGCTCGTCATCGGCCGCCGGCCACGCGCCGTTTGCGTCGCTGAGCAGCGCGGCTTCGGCCAGCGCCGCGAGGTCATCCACGTGAATTCGCGATACGTAATTGAGGCCGGCGCCGAACAGCCGGAACGTACCGGCTTGCATGGAGACGTGGGCTCCGCGGCCCGGTCCGTAGATGGCCGCGGGGCGCAAGACCAAGGACGACCAGGGACCATTTTGCACAGCGCGTTCGGTTGCGATTCGCGGCGTACCAGCCACCGCCGGCGTCGTGTGGTCCACGAATTCCGCATCGCCATAAACGCTGGTGGACGACAAGTACACGATTCGCGAGGCGAGCCCGGCCAGCGCGGCGAGGGCGGTGCGGTCACCGCCGCCTTCGATGGTTGGGACGGAATGCAGCACCGCGCATCCGGATGGGGCGAAGTTGTGCAAGAGCTCCGGCGCGTCCGGCCGGCTCAGGTCCAGGTGCGTCCGATGCAGACGCGTCACGCGCCCGCCGCGCGATTCAAGGCGGTCCGCTACGCGCGATCCAGTGAAGCCGCAGCCTAGGATCAGAAATTCCAGATCACTTGAGCGTAACTCACTTGCAGCCGGGATGCCCGCAAGCGCACTGCACCTCCGGTTTTCCCTTCGCGCCTTCGCACCAGGCGCCGCAATACTTGCTGTCCGGACGCGCGCTGCAGATGCAGCCGGGATGCGCGCACTGTTTCGTCTCTTTCACTTCAGCCATGGTGAAACCTCCGCATGATGGACGCACTGGCCGCGATCGTGTAACAGCCGGCTTCGAGTAACATGCGGCTTCGAGGGCCGGTCTACATTTGCATGACGGTGGGACCATCGGGCATTCCACCCGGTCCGATCGAAGAATTCCTCGAAATCCTGCAGGCGCATGGGATTGTGCAGCTGGTGGACATCCGAACCATGCCGCGTTCGCGCTATAACCCGCAGTACAACGGGGACGCGCTGAGCGCAGCGCTGGACGGCCGGAATATCCGGTACCTGCATTTGCCGGAGTTAGGCGGGCTGCGGCGCGCGCGGCCGGATTCACCCAATACCGGCTGGCGAAACGCGAGTTTCCGGGGGTACGCCGACTATATGCAGACGCCCGAATTGGAGCGCGGGCTCGCGGCCCTGATTCAAGTGGCGGCGGAAGCTCCGGCGGCGATGATGTGTGCTGAAGCGGTTCCCTGGCGCTGTCACCGGTCGCTGGTGGCGGACGCCCTAGTTGTCAGTGAAATAGGCGTGCAACATATTCAAAACACGGGGGAAGCGGCCGCTCATCAGCTGACCCCATTCGCCGTCGTGGAAGGGACCGTCATCGTATACCCGCGAGCGGGGAAGCTTGACGCTCCAACCCTGTTTTGATACCATCACAATGCGGGGTGGAGCAGTCTGGTAGCTCGTTGGGCTCATAACCCAAAGGTCGGTGGTTCAAATCCATCCCCCGCAACCAATTCCCTTAATTGTTGCGGTTCCTTCCGGTCCATC
>JAYTVY010000055.1:0-2803 GCA_043743755.1 Bryobacterales bacterium
ACTGGAAACGAAAACTCGGTGTAGCGTTCCCCGTCGATCTCCACCGCCCCGGCTTTGATCTTACGCTCGGCCTCGGTGCGCGATTCCACCAGTCCGCTCGCCACCAGAATCTTCGGCAGGCTGGCTCCCGCATCCACTGGAAACGGTACAGTTTCCATCTCCGTTGGCACTTCGTGCTGCCGCACTTCGCGATTGAAGTCTTCTTCCGCGCGCCGCGCCGCTTCCGCCGAATGAAAGTCCCCGACAATCTCGCGCGCCAGGCGCATCTTCACCGGCATCGGCTCCTCGCGTTTCATCGCCGCGATTTCTTCCAGGCTGTGATCCGTCAGCAGTTCCCAATACCGCCACATGAGCGTGTCGGAGATGCCCATCACCTTGCGATACATGTCCTTGGGCGGTTCGGTGATCCCGATGAAATTGCCCTTGGACTTAGACATCTTCTCCACTCCGTCGGTACCCTCCAGCAGCGGCGCGGTGGCGACGATTTGGGGCGCCTGCCCGTAATCCCGCTGCAGCTCGCGACCTACCAACAGATTGAATTTCTGATCCGTGCCCCCCATCTCCACATCGCATGCAAGCGCCACCGAATCGTATGCCTGCGACAGCGGATAGAGCAACTCATGCACCGAGATCGGAATGCCCGCCTTGTAGCGCTTGTTGAAATCGTCGCGCTCCAGAATGCGGGCGACGGTGTAGCGCGAGCAGAGACGCACGACATCCTCAAAACGCAGCGGCTCCAGCCACTCGCTGTTGAACCGAATCTCCGTCTTCTCAGGATCGAGAATCTTGAATACCTGCGCCTTGTAGGTCTCCGCATTGGCGTCGAGCTCGGCGCGCGTCATCGGCGGCCGCGTGATGTTGCGTCCCGTCGGATCGCCAATCAGCCCCGTCATGTCGCCGATCAAGAACACCACGCGATGCCCCAGGTCCTGAAAGTGCTTCATCTTGCGCAGCAGCACGGTATGGCCCAGGTGAAGATCGGGCGCGGTGGGGTCGAAGCCGGCCTTTACGCAGAGCGGGCGTCCGGTCTTTTCGGACTCTACAAGTCGCGCGCGAAGTTCCTCTTCGCGGATGAGTTCGGACAGTCCTTTCTTGAGGTACTGCAGTTGTTCTTCGATGGACACGTTACTTCCATTAAAGCAGGCTGGTACCTGCCCCACTCTAGAACGTGAAGCGGAGCTGGAGTTCCAGGCGCCGGTTGTTCGCGCTCTCGGAGATACCTCCGCCGCCCTGGTTGGAGGCCGGCTGATTCGCCTGGCCGAACAATGGCGACGTGATGTTGCCCACAACCGGGCCTGGATTTGTGTGGTTGATGGCGTTCCGGATCGACATCGACACAATCAGGTTGTACCGCCGGCTGGTGGCCATCGATGAAAATGCGCCGCCTCCGCCGAACGGACTTCCGGGTCCGCGCGGACCGCCTCCGATGCCCACCGATCCCTCGCGCGCGGGGCCGAATCCGACGGTCTTACCGATGCGCACATTCACCAACACCGAGCCCGGGCCGCGCCCGAAATTGCGAGGCAGGATCACTTCATCCGAGGTTGGATTCGGATCCAGCAGGCCATACCGGGTGGGAATCAACCCCGGTTTCGTGAGGTCTGTCGCGATCCCCGGGCGCGCGTTGAACAGCGACGTGCCGAAAATATCGCGGCCCGCCGTGATATCGAACGGCGGTCCCGACTCCAGGACAATCAGGGGGCTAAGCCGCACATTCCATTTTGTGTTCACCGAACCGCCGAACGTCATGCGATTGTGGATGTCGGTGGCTGCCGGCCCATACTCGCCCGTGAAGTTGTACGGATTCGCCGGCGACGTGTTGATTCCGTCCGTATTGCTCCGGGCCCGGTTCCACATGTAAGAGCCGAACAGCGACACATTCTGGTTCAACTTGGAGTTCACGTTGACGATCAGCTGACTTTGGTTATACAAGCCTGCCGATTCGATCAGAAATACAGGATTCAGCGGCGCCGTAATGTCGCGCGAGAGCAGCAAGTGGAGCCCGTGCGAGTTCGCGTAAGTCACCGCGATGGTCGTGTTCTTGGGCAACTGCCGCTCCACGCCGATCGCCGACTGCAAAATGTATGGCGCCCGCAGGTTGCGGCTAAGCTCCTCAATCACCTGGGCCGATCGGGACCCGGTGAGAGCCGACAGCGGAGGAATCGCCGGGAAGAAGTCGGGATTGGCGATGACGAACTGCTGCTGCAGGATCCCGTTGTAGCGCAGGGACGTGATGGTGTCGGCCAGCGGGAAACGGTCATAAAATGTGCCGAATCCCGCGCGAATCACCAGCTTGGGACGCGAATTCTTCACGCCCGCGCCCGGCGCCCACGCGATACCGATGCGCGGCGCGACATCGCGCCACTCCTGGATGTTGGTTTGCATTTCGTAACGCAGCCCCAGGCTCAAAGTGAGGTTGGGACGGACGCGCCAGTCGTCACCCGCGAATATGCCGGCATCGAACTGGTTCGCCGACAGCGCCGGATTTCCCAGCGACTGGCTGAACTGGGTGGCGCCGCCGCCCAGCGCGCGAATCAGCGCCGGCGCGTATCCCAGCTGCTGGAACAACAGCGTGCGCCGGTAGCGGTCGATGGAGTCGATCAACTCGAGCACGGGCATGCCGTGCGAATCGACCGCGGGCTGGTTATTGCCGTCCAGCTTGGGCGCAAGGCCCCCGCCGAACGTAAATGTGCCGCCGAAATTGCGCGGCGATATGCTGCTGTTTTGTTGCCCGCGCAGCCGCGCCCCAAAGCGCCAGCTGTGCGCGCCCCGCGCGATGGATGTATAGTTCTGGAATTCGTAA
>JAYTVY010000056.1:0-2766 GCA_043743755.1 Bryobacterales bacterium
CATCAGCCGAATATGAAGTCGTCGGATTTGGATTTGACGTCGTATGCGGGATTCCAAGCGGGCGGGAAGCGGGGGACGGCGGCGGCGACGGTAATGAAATATCTCACGGGCGAGAGCAAGCCGCGGATGCCGCTGGGAGAAGCTCCACTGGGGGCGGAGAGCATCGAGATGTTTCGCGAGTGGATCGCGGCTGGCGCGAAGGACGACACGCCGTACGTTACCGCCGACAAACCCATCGTGTACCTGCTGCCGCCGGTGATCAACGCTCTGGCGTTCTCGCCGGATGGGAAGACGCTGGCGGTATCGGGAAACCACGAAGTATTTCTGCATTCCCTCGACGGGTCGGCAGCGGTGCGGAGGCTGGCGGGGAAATCCGAACGGATTCTGTCGCTGGCGTACTCGAAAGACGGGGGGCTGCTGGTGGCGGCGGGGGGTACGCCGGCGCGCTTCGGCGAAGTTCAGATCTGGGATGCGAAGGCGGGGAAACTGGTTCGCTCGATTGTGCTGACGGGCGATACAGTGTTCGGAGCTTCGCTGACGCCGGATGCGTCGAAGGTAGCGGTGGGGTGCGCCGACAACACGGTTCGCATTCTGGATGTCGGGACGGGGCAGGAGCTGCACAAGATCGGAAATCACGAAAACTGGGTGCTGGGGACGGTATTCGGAGTGGACGGCAAGCGCATCGTCTCGGTAGGGCGCGACCGCGCGGCGAAACTGACGGACGCCGAATCGGGGGCGTTCCTGGAGAACATCAATTTGTTGCGCGGGGAGCTGGCTGCGATTGCGCGGCATCCATCGATGGAGCTAGTGGCGATCGGTGGGGAAGACCGGACGCCGTACATATATATGATGGACCGGCCGAAGAACATGAAGATTGCCGACGATACCACGCTGGTCCGCAAACTGGAGCGCCAGGACGGTGCGATCGCGGCGCTGGCGTGGTCTCAGGATGGGACGCGTATCGCGGTTGGCGGCGCTTCTCCGGAAGTAACGATTTACGATGCGGATTCAGGCGCGCGGGTGGCGGCGTGCAAGGGTCACAGCGCGGGGATTTATGCGGTGGCGTTCAGTCCCAATGGCGAGACGCTCGCGGCCGCGGGATTTGACGGCCAAGTGCGGCTGTATCGGGCCAAGACGGGCGAGCTGGAACGAGCGATGATCCCGGTTCCGCTGGGGAGTGAACGATGATGCGGGCGCTTTGGGCCGCTGTGCTGTGCCAGGCCGCGTTCGCGGGAGCGCCGGTGATCACCGAGCTACAGCCGCGAGGGGTGGAGCGCGGGCATCCGTTCACGCTCACAATCACGGGGCGTAATCTGGGCAACGGGGCGCGCATTTCCTCGACGCTTCCAGCCGCATTTACACAGGTCAATCCGGCGCCGCAATCGGATGGGATGATGCAGCTTGGCCGATCCGTGGCGTTTCTGGTGGAGCCCAAGGCGGACGCCGCGCCGGGAGTTTATCCGATACGGGTGGAAGCGGGCAACGGAATTTCGAACGTGCTGCTGTTCACCGTCGGCACGTTCCCGGAGGTTACGGAGGAAGAATCGGAGCCTTACTCGAAACCGAATCGCAATGACACTATCGAAACGGCCCAGCCGACTCCGCCGGCGCCGGTGACGGTGAACGGGACGCTGCGGGGTCCGGAGCGCGACATGTTTCGCGTGTCGGGAAGAGCGGGGGAGCGGAGGGTTTTTGAAGTGGAGGCTCGGCGCTGCGGATCGGCCATCGATCCGGTGTTGCGCATTCTGGACGGCAGTGGGCGGCAACTGGCACGCAGCGATGACGCGCCTGGGGCGGCGCTGGATGCGCGCATCGATTTCACGTTTCCGCGCGACGGGAACTATTATGTCGAGATCCACGACGCGCGCTTCAGCCGGCAAAGCCAGAATTTCTACCGGCTGAAGATGGGTAACTATGTTTACGCCGAGGGAATTTTCCCGCTGGGCGGAAGGCGCGGCGAGGCGACTGAAATAACATTCTTCGGCGCCAGCTTGAAAGAGCCGGTGAAGGCGAAAGTGGATCTGCGCGATGCCGCGGGGGATGTGGCCAGCGCGACGCTGCCGGATTCACCCGCGCTGCCGCTGCGCTTCGCCGTGAGCGATCTTCCGGAGCTGACGGAACCGCCGAGCGGATGGCTACCGGCGCCCAGCGTGATGAATGCGCGGCTGACGAAGCCGGGTCAGGTGGACCGGTACAAGATAAAGGTGGAACCGGGGGAGAAGCTGCTGTTCGAACTGCAAGCGCGTGAACTGGGCACATCGCGGCTGGAAGGTATTCTCACGGTGTATGACGAGCACGGCAAGAAGCTGGACTCGGCCGGAGACAAGCCGCTGCCGGAAGACGTGTTCGCCGTGCAAGGGACTAGCCGCACCAGCAGCGATCCGTTTCTCAACGTCACGGCGCCCAAGGATCAGCGGGAGATCACGGTAACCGTGGAGGATCTGGCGGAGCGCGGCGGGGCATTGTACGTGTATCGGCTGATCACGCGACGCGCGGCGGAAGACTTCAAAGCGCTGGTGTCGAGTTCTTTCGTCAACATCCCGGCGGGTGGCACGGCTCTGATCGGCCTGGCGGTGGACCGGCGCGGATATGACGGCCCGATTCAATTCTCGATTCCCGATTTGCCGCCGGGCATCACAGTGGAAGGCGGCTACATTCCGCGCGAGTATGTCGATGTGAACAATTCCCGGAGCTTCAATCGCCGCGGAGTTCTGGTGTTAACGGCGGCCCCGGGTAGTGAACTGCCGGCGCGAGAACTGGTGGTGT
>JAYTVY010000057.1:0-3147 GCA_043743755.1 Bryobacterales bacterium
GCGCTTCCTGCCCTCCCGCGAGCGCCGCGTGATGTATTTTTGGCACGCGCTGGCGAACCGGATTCTTACCACGCTCACCAATATCGCCGCCGATCTCAATTTGACCGACATGAGCACCGGCTACAAGGCCTTTCGCACCACCCTGGTCAGCAGCATTCCGCTGCACGCGAACGGGTTCGGCGTAGAGGCCGAGCTGACCATTAAACTGGCGCGCCGCAAAGCGCGCATCTATGAAGTTCCCATTACATATGACGGGCGCACGTATGAGGAAGGGAAGAAGATCCGGCCCAGCGATGCGCTGGTGATGCTGTGGACCATCCTGCGGTCCAGGCTATCGCGCAAGCTGTATAAGGATTCGGGTCCGGATATCCTGGATGCGCTTTCCGACGCGCCGCGGTTTAATCGCTGGATGGCGGATACGGTGTCGCCGTGGCTGGGCGACGATGTGCTGGAGATAGGCTGCGGAATCGGGAATCTCACGCGGCATCTGGCGCGGCGGAGGCGGTCATACATCGCGAGCGACATCGATGCGGACCACCTGGCGCGGCTGGCGCAGGCGCTGCAGCACCGGCCTAACGTCCAGAGCGCCGTTTGCGATTTGGGGCGCGAGCAGGACTTCGCCGAATTGCTGGGCAAGATGGATTCGGTGGTGTGTCTGAACGTGGTGGAGCACACCGAGGACGATCTGCTCAGCTTGCGGAATATCCGTTCGACGCTGAAACCGGGCGGCCGCGCGGTCGTGCTGGTGCCTCAGGGTCCTGGCGTTTACGGGACGCTGGACAAGGCGCTGGGGCATTATCGCCGGTACACGTCGGCAGAATTGCGGAAGAAGGCCGAGCAGGCGGGGTTCAGAGTAGAGCGGATGCTCGAGTTTAACCGGGTGACGTATCCGGGGTGGTTTTTCAACGGGCGAATCCTGAGGAAGACGACGTTTAGCCGGTTTCAGTTGAGGGTATTCGACCGGCTGGTGTGGCTGTGGAGGCGGATGGACCGGTTCTTGCCGTGGCCGCCGACGAGTTTGATTGTGATCGCGGTGCGGGAGGATTGATTCAGGCGGCTTCGAACAGCCCTGCCGCGCCCTGGCCGCCGCCGATGCACATGGTGACTACACCGTAACGGCCTTTGCGGCGCGCTATTTCATTCGCCAGCGTGCCGACCATGCGCGAACCGGTCATGCCGAAGGGATGGCCGATGGAGATGGAACCGCCGTTGACGTTCAGCTTCTCGGGATCGATGCCCAGGCGATCGCGGCAGTACACTACTTGCACGGCGAACGCCTCGTTCAGCTCCCACAGATCGATATCGCCGACGGTCAGTCCGTGGCGTTTGAGGAGTTTTGGTACGGCGAATACGGGGCCGATGCCCATTTCATCCGGCTCGCAACCGGCCACCGCGAAACCGCGGAAAATCAGTTTATAGGGGATGCCGAGGGCGTCGGCGCGCTCGCGCGACATCAGCAAGGTTGCCGACGCGCCGTCGGAAAGCTGGGACGCGTTGCCCGCTGTGACGCTGCCCTGTCCGCTGGTCTGATCGAAGTGCGGCTTCAGCGATAGCAGGCCTTCCAGCGTGGTGTCGGGACGATTGCACTCGTCCTTGTCGCAGCAGGCTTCCTCGGTTTTGGTCACTTCGCCGGTCCTCTTGTCAAGCACGGCGCGGGTGACACGCATGGGCGCGATCTCGCCCTCAAAGAAACCTTCGCTCTGGGCGCGGGCGGTGCGCTGCTGGCTCAAGAGCGAGTACTCGTCCTGCATCTCGCGGCTGATTTTGTAGCGCTTCGCCACCACTTCGGCGGTCTCGCCCATCACCATGTAGACACCCGGCGTGGTTTCCTTCACCACCGGATGCGGATCGGTAGAGCGTGCGGTCAGGCTGATGCTCTCGACGCCGCCGCCGATGGCCGCGTCCGCGCCTTCGTTGAGGATCTGATGGGCGGCCATGGCGACGGCCTGCAAACCGGACGAGCAGAAACGATTTACCGTTGTCGCCGCCACCGTCACCGGCAGGCCCGCCAGCAACGCCGAAATGCGCGCCACATTGCTGCCTTGCTGCCCGTGCGGCTGGGCGCATCCCAGGATCACATCTTCGATGGCCGCCGGATCGAGCCGCGGCGTCTTCCGCAGCACATCCCGGATGCAGTGGGCGGCCTGGTCCTCGGGCCGGGTCATGTTGAACGAACCGCGGAACGATTTAGCCAGCGCCGTGCGCGAGCTTGCAACTATCACCGCTTCTCTCATGCCGCCACCGCTTTCCCTTTGTCGAAATCCGCGAACTTCTTGCCTTCTTCGGCGAGCCGCTTCAGCAGCGGCGCCGGAGCCCAGAGAGCGCCGTGCTGCTTCTCAAATTCACACACGCGCGCGTAGACCTTATCCAGACCCACCAGATCCGCATACTTCATGGGACCGCCGCGATGCGCGGGGAACCCGTAGCCGTAGAGGTAAATAATATCGATGTCCACCGAACGCAGCGCGAAGCCCTCTTCCAGTATCCGCGCGCCCTCATTCACCAGCGCATAGATGTTGCGATCGACAATCTCTTCCGCCGAAATAGAGCGCGGCGCGATGCGCGCTTCCGTGCGCACCTGTTCGATCAGTTTGTCAACGTCGGGGTCTTGACTAGGGCGCCGGTTCTCGTCGTATTTGTACCAGCCCGCACCGGTCTTTTGCCCGTAGCGGCCCATTTCGCAAAGCCGGTCTTCCAGCAGCGGCTGCCGCACGCTGGTGTTCAAGTGATCCTTGAACTCTTTGCGAATCCGCCAGCCGACGTCGAGGCCGGCCAGGTCGCCCATGGCGAGCGGCCCCATCGCCATTCCGAAATCGTAGAGTGCTTTATCCACCGCTTCCGGCGCGGCTCCTTCTTCCACCAGGAACTGGGCCTCACGCCCGTAGCAGTGGATCATGCGGTTGCCGACGAAGCCGCGGCAATTGCCCACCAGCACGCCCACCTTGTTCAGCTTCTTCGCCAGCGCCATCGAGGTGGCGATCACTTCCGGGCTGGTGGCAGCACCGCGCACGATCTCCATGAGGCGCATCACATTCGCGGGGCTGAAATAGTGGTGGCCGATCACCATATGCGGGCGCGAAGTGGCCGAGGCAATTTCATCGATATCGAGCGTCGAGGTGTTGCTGGCGAGAATGGCACCGGGCTTCG
>JAYTVY010000058.1:0-1669 GCA_043743755.1 Bryobacterales bacterium
CCCACCGTCGCACGCCCGGTATTGACGCCCGCGCCAATCCGGATCGGATCGTCCAGTTGGAACCGTTCCTGGAGTCCCGCCGCGGTCTCATTCAGCCGCGCCACGCTCTCCAGTATCGCCGTCAGCTCCGCCAGCTGCGGCTGGAACCGCTGGTGCAGCCAGTAAGCCATCACCGCATCGCCGATGTATTTCTGCGCCGACGAGCCGCTGGCCAGCAAGAGCCGGCCCGCTTCCCCGAAAAAGCTGCGCGACATCTGCGCCAGTTTGCCTGGCTCGCTGCGCTGCGCCAGTCCGCTGAAGTCGCGGATATCCACCACCAGCACCGTGATCAGCTTCTCCGCGAAGATCACATTCGTCGACGCCAGATCGTCCACCTCGGCTTCAACTGGCTGCACCGCGCCAGGCTGATGAAACGTGAACTGGTGAGAGCCAATCGTGATCCGGTCGCCGTGCCTCAGCAGTACCGGCACGCTGATTCGAACTCCGTTTACGAAGGTGCCGTTGCTGCTGTTTCGGTCGGTGAGTAGAAAGTTTCCGCCATCCGCTTGCAACATCGCGTGGTTGCGCGAGGCCTCATCGTCCTCGATCACCACCGTGTTCTTTTCACTGCGGCCAATCAGGCATGCCCGATCCGGCAAAAGCGGGAATCGCCGCACCTCGCCCTGTATATCGGCTTCCAGGTACGCCTCTTCATTCACCTGACCATCATACGCCCCCACGCCCGCCCTGGAGTGCGCATTCGAGCCGATTCGGGATAACATGATGGTTCGCACGCAAGGCCCCCGAGGCCAAGTCTGACTTTGGAAGGACCCAACCCGAGCTCTTATGGATTTTGTCACCGGTAATATCGGCTGGATAGAGGCCATATGCGGCCCCATGTTTTCAGGCAAGAGCGAGGAGCTCATCCGGCGCTTGCGCCGCGCCGTGATCGCCCGCAAGCGCGTCCAGGTCTTCAAGCCAGCTATTGATGACCGCTATGCGCTCGATGAGATCGTCTCTCACAACGATCTGCGCATGCGCTCCGAGCCCGTGACTACCTCGGCCGAAATTCTGGTCAAGCTGGATTGGCGTACGCAGGTGGTGGGTATCGACGAATCTAACTTCTTCAGCAAGGACCTTGTCGACATCGCCAACCAGCTTGCCGATTCGGGTAAGCAGGTGATCGTCGCCGGCCTCGATACCGATTACATGGGCCGCCCCTTCCCGCCCATGCCGGATCTGCTGACGCTGGCCGAATCCATCACCAAGACCCTGGCCATTTGCATGCGCTGCGGTAACCCCGCCAAGCACACGCAGCGCCTGGTAGAATCGAATGACCTCATCGTGGTCGGCGCGGCCGGCATGTACGAAGCCCGCTGCCGCCGCTGTTTCGAGCCCGGCATCCCCAAACAAGAGCTCCTGGAGTTCGCCCGCCCCATCCGCAAGTGATTGACTCCTCGCCCGTTCTGCTAAAATCAAAACTGAACCTCACTTGAACGGGAGAATGTATGTCTATCAATCCCAGCCAGACTCCGGGCTATATTCCGCCTGCCGGGCCCCCGCCCGCCGCGCCTCCGCCTGAGAGAACCGGCGGTGGCTTCAAGATTCCTCTGCTGTTCATCTGCATCGCCGCGCTCATCGGCGCCAACGTGTATCTGTACATGCAGCTTGACCACCTGCGCAAGGACTT
>JAYTVY010000059.1:0-3905 GCA_043743755.1 Bryobacterales bacterium
CCCCCTTGATCTCATCCAGCGGCGGATTATCGCGCCACGTTTTCAAGGCGGCCTTGTCCTTGGGTTCCAGATGTCCCTGCCAGAGCTCGGTGTACCCGAGCCCGATATCCTTCATCCCAGCGATGCAGCCATCCAGCGGCAAATCCCGAAAGCTATAGCTCTGCGACCCTACCATGACGCCGTTAATCTTCGAGTTGATCCGGGCAGCCAGGGCGTTTACCGCAAGCGGGGCGGCAATCGCGATGCGGGCAAAATCTCTCCGGGTGTAATTCATGTGTTGATGATATCAACTCCCGCCGTACTGATGGCTTCGGCAATCTTCTTGCCGTGGAAGCGGCCATTCTCGATGAAGATCTCATTGGTGTGCATCCCGGCGACAATCACGCCCGCGAGGTAAATGCCGGGACGGTCGCTTTCGAGCGTCTCCGGATCGGTTCGCGGCTTGAGTGTTTGCGATTCCAGGCGGATGCCGAGGCGTTCCATGAATTCCAGATCGGGGCGATATCCGGTGAGCGCGAAAACGAAATCGTTCTTCAAGGTTACCAGGCCGCCAGGCGTCTCCAGCACCGCTTCCTTCCGCCGGATCTCGACCAGCCGCGAGCTGAAGTATCCCGTGATCTCGCCGCTCTTGATCCGGTTCTCGATGTTCGGCTTAATCCAGTACTTCACGCTTTTGGAAATCCCCTCGCGGCGGTGTACCAGCGTGACGCGCGCGCCGGTCCAGAAAAGCTCCAGCGCAGCCAGGGCGGCCGAGTTCTTGCCACCCACTACCAACACGTCATGATCGTAATAAGGGTGCGCCTCTTTGTAGTAATGGATCACCTTGTCCAGATCCTCGCCGGGCACGTTCAGCATGTTCGGCAGGTCGTAATACCCGCTGGCGAGCACGATCTTGCGCGCGCGATACACACCCTCACTGGTTTTCACCAGGAAGTCGCCATCGTTGCCGGCGATCTCGAGCACCCGCTCATACTGGCGGATGTTCAGCTTGTAGTAGTCGGCCACGCGGCGATAATACTTAAGCGCCTCCGTGCGGCCGGGTTTCTCATTCAGCGACGTCATGGGAATGCCGCCGATCTCCAGCAGCTCCGGCGTGGTAAAGAACACCATGTGCGTCGGGTAATGATAGAGCGAATTGACGACGCAGCCTTTTTCGATCAGCACCGCGTTCTGGCCGCGCAACTTCAGCTCAATACCGCACGCCAGCCCGGTGGGACCCGCTCCCACCACCACGGCGTCGTACTTCTCCACTACAGCATTCCCTCCACGTCCGTATAGACCTGCGACAGCGCTCCCGCCAGCGCCGCGGGATCCTTGCCCCCGGCTTCGGCCATATCCGGACGCCCCCCGCCCTTGCCGCCTACCGCCGTCGCGACGACGCCCGCCAGTTTGCCTGCGTGTACCTTGGCCGTTAGATCTTTGGTCACTGCGCTCACGATCGCCACCGCGGAATCTTCAGTAGACGCCAGCACGATGACGGCCGACTTCCACTTATTGCGCAATGAATCCGCGACGGTGCGCATCTGCTGCCGGTCCATCCCTTGCACCTGGACCGCCAGCACTTTCACGCCTTTTAAGATACGCGCCTGTGCATCCAGCGCGCCCACCTGGGCGTGCGCCAGCTTGTCTTTCATCTGATCGATGCGCTTCTCCAGGGATTTCTTCTCTTCCAGCAGTTTTTCGATATGCTCAACTACTTCCGGTTCGGGCGCGCGCACCATGTCCGACACGCGATGCAGCGATTCCATGTTCCGCTGGAACCGGCGCAGCGCTTCCTCCCCCGTGATGGCTTCCACGCGCCGCACGCCGGCCGAGATGCTGCCTTCGTAAACGATCTTGCAGATCCCGATATCCCCCGTGCGCCGCACGTGCGTGCCGCCGCACAGTTCCTTGCTGAAAGTGTCAATGGAGACAACTCGAACTTCCGAACCGTACTTTTCGCCGAACAGCGCCATCGCGCCGGTGGAGAGCGCCTGCTCCAGATTCATCACATCGGTATGCACCTGGATATTGGCCAGAATCTCCTCATTCATCAGGCGCTCCACTTCGGCCAGCTCCTCGGGATCGAGGGCGGTGTAGTGCGTGAAGTCGAAACGCAGCCGACCGGGATCCACCACGCTGCCGGCCTGCTTGACGTGCGTACCCAGAACGGTTCTGAGCGCCGCATGCAGAAGATGCGTCGCGGTGTGATTGCGCATGGTGGATTGGCGCAAGGACCCATCCACGCGCGCCAGCAGAACTTCGCCCTCGGCCACCGGGGCAGTTGCGCGGATCTGGTGCACTACCGCTCCCGGCGCAGGCTTGTACGTGTTCTCCACGATGGCGACGCGTTCGCCCGTCACCTGTGAGATCAACTCGCCGGTATCGCCCACCTGCCCGCCCGCCTCGGCGTAGAACGGCGTGCGGTCAAAGACCAGTTCCTTGCGGCCGTCGTGCTCAATCGCGCGCAACACAGTGACCGGAGCTGCCACCGTGTCGCGGCCTATGAACTCGGTGGGAGGCAGACCGTTGTATATGGGCGCGATCTGCGTTTTGTCCGCGCCTTTCCAGCTCGCGCGCGCGCGGGCCCGCTGCTTCTCCATTTCGCTGGTGAATCCGTCGCGATCGATCTCGAGGCCGGCCTCGCGCGCCATCTCCTCCTGCTCATCCAGCGCGAGACCGTACGTATCGTAGAGCTTGAACGCCGTGGCGCCGGAAAGTGTGCGATCCGCGGCGGCTTTGGCTTCCTCGAGAAACACCTTCTCGGCGTATTGAAATGTGGTGGCGTAGCGGCGCTCTTCGTCCTTGACTACGCGCGCGACGCGCTGCACGCTCTCAAGCATCTCCGGATAACCGGGCTTCATCAGGTCCGCGACGAAGCCGGTCAGTTCATACAGATACGGGTCCGTGCGCCCCAGCATGCGCGCGTTGCGCATGGCGCGCCGCATGATCTTGCGCAGCACGTACCCGCGGCCTTCGTTCGACGGCAGCACGCCATCGTGAATCAGAAACGCCGTGGCGCGCGCATGGTCGGCGTTGATGCGCAATACCGTGTCGGTGCGGTGATCTTCACCATACGCGATGCCCAAAAGTTCGGCCGTGCGCAGAATAATCGGCTTGAGCAAATCCGTGTCGTAATTCGACAGGACGCCCTGCTTCACGGCGGCCATGCGCTCCAGGCCCATGCCGGTGTCGATGGAGGGACGCGGCAGCGGCGTCATGGTCCCGTCGAGAGACCGGTCAAACTGCATGAACACCAGATTCCAGATTTCGACGAAGCGGCCGCCGCCGTCATCGGGAAACACCGCGTTCTCGCGGCCCGGCTCGGCCGCTTCCGAACCCATGTCGTAATGAATTTCCGAACATGGACCGCACGGGCCGGTCTCGCCCATTTGCCAGAAGTTGTCGGCTTCATCCAGCCGGAAGATGCGCGACTTCGGTACACCGGCCACGTCCTGCCAGAGGCGCTCGGCATCGTCGTCCTCGCGGAACACGGTGATGTACAGGCGGTCCTCGGCGAGCCCGAACTCCCTGGTTACCAGCTCCCAGGCAAAGGCGATGGCGTCGGACTTGAAGTAGTCGCCGAACGAGAAATTGCCCAGCATCTCAAAGAAAGTGTGATGCCGCCGTGTGTACCCGACGTTCTCCAGATCGTTGTGCTTGCCACCCGCGCGGACGCACTTCTGCGATGTGGTGGCGCGCGAGTAGTCGCGCTTTTCGACGCCTGTGAAAACGTCCTTGAACTGGTTCATGCCGGCGTTGGTGAACAGCAGCGTAGGATCGTTGGCCGGAACCAGCGACGAGCTTTTTACAATACGATGGCCGCGCTCCGCGAAGTAGTCGAGAAACTTCTGGCGGATCTCATTCCCTGTCATGTACTTCTATCTTGACATGCGGGCTGAAATACAAAGAGGGCAGGACCTTGC
>JAYTVY010000060.1:0-2518 GCA_043743755.1 Bryobacterales bacterium
CATACCCGTTCCCTTCGGCCTCGTGGCCTCCCGCAAGTATACATCCTCAGTAACCGGCCACCACTCCCCGCACGCCATCCAGCTCCAGCGCTTCCCCCGCCCGCGCCTGAGGGCGTGGTGCGGGCGTCAGCGTTACCCTGTTGGCGGAGACCAATCCGTTCTTAGCGAACCTGTCTCATCGAATGGCCAATCCGCGTAATCGGAAGATTGGAGTTGTCGCCCACCGTCCGTGACCCAAAAATAGCATTCTTCGATCTCGTCCGGCGAAGGCACCCCGGAGATTTCCTCGGTCGGTCGACGAGGCGACAATCGGTACGCTTTTGCAAGATTCGTTCTGATCAGATCAAGCAACCCTTGCCTGATCTCACGTGCGGTAGCCGCAAGTCCACACTTCTTTGCTAGCTGCCCCACTTCGCCGTAGATCTTGTCGAGGTTTTCGTAATCGTCTGCGATCACGTCTAGAACAAACATGCGTATGAGTTCGCTGCGCTCCACAAACACCGTCGATCTACGCCGCGCCGGCCACCGCTCCACGCACGCCATCCAACTCCAGCGCTTCCCCCGCCCGCGCGTGTTCCGTCCGCACATACGCCAGCCCCACAACTTTTCCCAATCTCGGCGAGTACACCGCCGACGTGATCTCCGCCACGCTTGCGCCGGCATGCAGCAGCTTGGTTCCGGCGGCCGGCGGCGCATCCGTCTCCAGTCGGATCGGAACCAGAATGCGATGCACCTGTCCCCGCGACCGTACGCGCTCCACAATCTCCTGACCCAGGTAGCAGCCCTTGCTGAAGTGCAGCGCTCTCTCCTGATTCGCCTCTTGCGCCAGATACCGCTCACTCAGATCCTCGCCGTAGCGCGGCCGTCCGTTCTCGATGCGCACCGTGCGGAACGCCTCTTCATCGGCAGCCTCCGCCCCCGCTTCTTCCAGCCGCCTGACCAGATCCTGCTTGCCGCCCGCGGGAACCATCAGCATCCAGCCCGGTCCTCCAGTGATCGCTGCCCGCGCCACCAGGCCGTTCTCCCACTCCTCGCTCCCACACTCGGATTCCGGCGCCGGCGCTCCAAGTGCCTTCAGAACCGTTCCGGCTTCCGGACCCTCCACCGCGATCATAGCCGTCTCCGCGGTCTGGTCTTCCAGCGTGACATCGTCCGCGATAATGAACTTGTCCAGGTGCTCGAAAACTTTCTCGCGCGTCTCCGCTTCCGTATCCAGCAGGAAGTAATCGGGCCGGCACAACACGGTGGCGTCCGCCAGAATGCGTCCCTGCGCGCTTAGAAAATATGCATAACATCCCGTGCCCGGCGTAAGCTGCTCGATATGATTCGTCGTCATCGCGTGCAGCAAGCGCGCCCGGTCTTCGCCATTCACGCGGATCTTCCCGCGTCCCGATAGATCCAGCCACGCGGCCTTGTTTCGCAAGGCTTCGTAGCCCTTCATCGGATGGAGATCCATCGCAGCCACCCCGAAATCCCAATCACGATCAACCCGCTGACGATCATCCCCGTCAGCCACCGCCGCCGCTTCGCCTCGGTCGCCCCCTGCATCGGATAGAGGATCGACACCGCGAAGATGTGCAGCACCAACAGAAACTTGATCCCGATCCACATGTGATAGTGCGCCGGATACACCGGCTTGCTCAGGTAGTTGTACAAACCCGAGCCCAGTGCCGTAACCATCGCCGTATAGAGCAGCCCCCGAAACCGCCTCGCCATTTTCCCGCCCAGCTCGGGGTTCGCCGCGATGGCCGGCGTCACCACGTACCGCGCGTAGATGAAGCTGCCCATCAGCGTCGCTACCGACGTGATGTGCACCCAGCGCATCGTGATGCCCAGCACAGCCCGCAAGGTTGGGTCCATAATTCGAGTATACGTATGATTCACGAGATTCTTCCGGTGGGCCTGCTGCAGTGCAACTGCTCCATCTTTGGCGACGAAGCGACTAGAGAAGCCCTGGTGGTCGATCCGGGCGATAACATTGATCAAATCCTGGTGATCCTGGCGCGCCATCGGCTCACCGTGAAGGCTATAGTAATCACCCACGCCCACATTGACCACATCGGTGGCGCTGAAAAGTTGAAAACCGTCACCGGCGCGCCGGTCTACATGAACGCCAACGATCAGCCCTTATACGATCACATCGACGTACAGGCCGGTTGGCTCGGCATGGAAACGCCTCAGCGAACCGAGATCGATTCCGACGCCCGCGATGGCGACCGAATCGTGGTGGGCGGCACGGACTTCCACATCCTCCAGACCCCCGGTCACACCCAGGGCAGCATCAGCCTTTGGATCCCCTCCGAAAACAAGCTGGTCGCCGGCGACACGCTCTTCCGCGACAGCATCGGCCGCACCGACCTCCCCGGCGGCGACGGCAAACAGATCCTGCGCTCCATCCACGACAAACTGCTCCCGCTCGACGACGAAGTCATCGTAATCCCCGGCCACGGCCAAAACACAACCATCGGCCGCGAGCGCCGCACCAACCCCTTCCTCTAGTACGGCGGGCCCCCCGGCC
>JAYTVY010000061.1:0-17168 GCA_043743755.1 Bryobacterales bacterium
GTGGAAAGACCCGCCTCCGTCGTTAAGGAGCTGCTCGAGAATTCGCTCGACGCCGGCGCCACCAACATCCGCATCGAGGCCGAAAGCGGCGGGCGGCGCCTCATCCGCATGATCGACGACGGTTGCGGCATGCTGCGTGACGACGCCATGCTGGCGTTCGAGCGCCACGCCACCAGCAAGCTGAAAGACGTTAACGATCTCCTGGCGATTTCGACGCTGGGCTTTCGCGGGGAGGCGCTGCCGTCCATTGCGTCCGTTTCGCGATTGCTGCTGGAGACGCGTGCTGCCGAGGAGACCACCGGAACCGCGGTGGAGATCGCCGGCGGGAAGCTGTTTCGCTGTGACGAATTCCCCGCGCCGCCGGGGACCGCCATCACCGTGCGCGATCTGTTTTTCAACGTGCCGGCGCGCAAGAAATTTCTGCGGTCAGATCAGACCGAGCTGGCGCACATTGCGTCGCTAGTAACGCATTACAGCCTGGCGCATCCGCGCAAGGCTTTCCAGCTGCGCCACGGAGCGGCGGTGCTGCTGGATGTCACGCCCGTCGAGACGCTGCGTGAGCGCGTCTATCAGGTATTCGGCGCGGAAACGCTGGAGGATTTGATCGACCTTGGCACGCTGGAGCGTTCGCTGCCGCCGGCCGAGCCGGACGAGGGCGCTTCGCGCACGTTCCGGCTGCGAGGATTCGTCTCCGGTCCCCAGATTCAGAAGCTCAATCGCAACTCCATTTATCTCTTCGTGAACGGCCGTTTGATTCGTGACCGCCTGCTGCTGCACGCGCTTTCGTCGGCATATCACAACCTGATGCCATCGGCTTGCTATCCGTTCGCACTGCTGTTTCTCGATTGCGACAGCGAGGAAGTGGACGTGAATGTCCATCCTTCCAAAACCGAAGTTCGCTTCCGGCATGGCTCGGTGGTGCATGATTTTGTGCGCGATTCAATTCGTGACCGGCTGATGAAATCCCGCCCGGCCACCAGCCTTCCGCTGCCTGCGCAGCCGCATCCCCAGCCTGGCGCCACGCTGCCGTATTCCGATTTCACCCAGCGCATCCAGGATTTTGAGATGGGCTCGGGATTCGCGGAAAGTGAGAATGCGTTCCTGCTGCGAACGCAGCCTGGACCGGAGCGGCGCTTCGAGTTTTCGGATTCGCCGCAGCCGGAAAACATGCCGCGGATGGCGGTTCCCGAGACGCATGGGGATTTGCCTCCCGAACTGGTCGACGATGGGTTGCCGTTGAGCCTGGAAGCGCTGGCGGATCTGCGTCCGCTGGGTCAGATCCACGATAGCTTCATCATCGCGGCCGGGCGCGACGGGCTGTGGATCGTCGATCAGCACGTCGCGCATGAGCGAATTCTGTTCGAGAAGGTGCTGCGGCAGCAGGCGGAGAATCGCGTGGAGCGGCAGCAGTTGCTGATGCCGCTGGTGTTGGAGGTGAGCGCGGCGCAGCAGTTGGAATACGCGCGCATCGCCGAGGAATTGGAGCGCGCCGGTTTTGAATCCGAGCCGTTTGGCAAACGCACCATCGCCGTGAAGTCGGCGCCTGCGGGAATTGGGGCCGGAGATATCGAGAAGCTGGTGTTCGAGATCCTGGAGATTGCCGAGGGTGAGTTCCGGGGCCTGTCCCTGGATGGTCTGCGCCGCGGCATGGCGGCGACCATCGCGTGCCGTGCGGCCATCAAGGTGAATATGCGGCTGGATCAAACCAAAATGGAATGGCTGCTGGCGGAGCTTGCGGCAACCGAGTATCCCATGAGCTGTCCGCACGGGCGGCCGATCGCGCTGCGGTATTCAACGCGGGATATTTTGAAGAGCTTTCATCGGATTTGATCCTCGATCACTCCCACTCGATGGTGCCGGGGGGTTTGTGTGTGAGGTCGTAGAAGACGCCGGCGATACCAGCCACTTGCAGCAGCTCCTTCGCGATGGAACGCAGCAAGGGCTCGGGCATCGGGACCGCCTGCGCGGTCATGCCGTCCACTGAGTGGATGGGGCGCAGGACTACGGAATCGGGAGACTGGTCATTGCCAAGGGGGATCAGAATTACTGGGAACTGCCACACTTGGGCATCGAAGCCGGCATCGTGGGAACGGCGGCGCACGATGGCATCGGCCTGGCGCAGGCGTTCCAGACGCCGCGGAGTGAGCGTCCCTGTGGTGACTCGCAATGAGCCGGATGATTCCACTCGGGCTACTACGCGATTAATGGTTCCCATCGAGTTCACCAAATCGCCGGCCTCGGCAAACAGGGCCTCGGAGGGAAATTCGTCAATCATGAGCACCGGCCGATAACTGCGCGAGTCGCCCTGGACACCGACTGAGCGTATGGGTACGATCCAGCCACGCGGCGATGGATGCAACTCGGCTGTCTGTTCCGAACACAAACAGCGGATGGCCAATCCCGGCCCTGGAAAAGGATGGCGATGGAGGTACTCATCGGGGATGCCCAGATCCGCGCCGATCTCGCGTACTTCGTCCTTGTAGAACGATGCCAGCGGTTCGATGATGCGGCCGTCATCGATCAGTTTTTGAATCCCGGCCACGCGGTTGTGGTGGGTCTTGATGAGGTCGGCCCTGGCGGTTCCGCCGGATTCAATGGTGTCGGGATAGATGGTGCCCTGGCCCAGAATCCAGTGGCCGTCCAGAAAGGGGCCTGTCTTGAGCACGCGATCCTGCACGGCGACGAACTGCTCGCCGATGATGTGGCGCTTCTGTTCCGGATCGCAAACGCCCGCCAGCGCGCCGATAAATTCTTCGCCGGCCTGCTCGACGTGAAACGCGGTGGCGCCCAGCCGCTGGAACAAGCCACGCACGAAATCCGTTTCGCCGGCGCGCATGAATCCCGTATCGACATAGATGCCATACACGCGATCCGGGCCGAGCGCCCGCAGGCACAGCGTGTAGGCCACCGTGGAATCCACCCCGCCGCTGACGAAGAAGAAAATGTTGCGGCCCGCGGCTACCTCGCGGATGCGTTCTTCCACGGGGCCGATACGATCCTTGGGATTCCAATCCGGCTCGCAGGCGCAAATGCGGAATACGAAATTCGACAGAATCTCAACGCCCTGGCGAGTGTGCACCACTTCGGGATGGAACTGCACGCCCACCAGCGGCAGATCGCGATGGGCGATAGCCGCTACCGTACACGTGTCGGTGGACGCAAGCACATCAAAACCGGGAGGCGGCGCCTCCACCACGTCGCGATGATTCATCCAGATTTGAGGATCGCCGTTGAGGCCTTCGAAAAGCGGATGCTCGCGCACGGAATGCAGCATCGCCAGGCCATACTCACCCTTGACGCCTTTGCGCACGGGAGCTCCCAGTTCAAACGCCATCAATTGAAGTCCGTAACAAATGCCGAGCACCGCCGCGCCGCTTTGAAGAATCGCGGGATCGATTTTCGGGCTTCCGGATTCATAAACGCTGCTGGGGCCGCCGGAAATGATCAGACCCTTGCGCCCCCGCAACTTGGAAGCCGGCGTATCGCTGGGCAGCACCTCGGCGTAGACGCCCAGATCGCGAACCTTGCGTGCGATCAGGTGGCAGTATTGCCCGCCCGCATCGAGAACGGTGATCTGGGGAATGTCCGCGGGGGAGCACGTTCGCTCCGCGGCGGGGACCGTGGTGGTTGTCTGCAAGCCTTTACTGGCGATCCGGCCGGGCGGAGCGCTGGACAATCAGCTTCTTGGATTTGTCCAGCAGCGCATGCGCTTCCGGCATCGCGTCAATCGCCTTCAACACCATCGGGTCGCCTTCGACGGCCACTTTTTGCGACTCTTCGTAGCTGAACGCCGTGGTGTACATCTCTTTTTTCAGCTGCTGCTTGATCCACTCGTGGTTTTCGGCCCACTCCGCTTCGGTGAAGGGGATGTTCTGCTTGAGCGCGAACTCGTGGAAATCGTTCAGCACATTATTATCCGGCTCCCAGCCCTTGGGAAGCTTCACATCCGTGCGGGCGCCGAAGTAGCTGGCGTTGAAATTGAAGAATGCGAACTTGCGCAGCAGCTCGGTCTGGAACTTGTTGTATTTGGCGGGCTTGTACTTCTCATCGGGAGTGATGCCGCCTCCGCCGTACACGGTGCGCCCACTGTCGGTGCTCTTCACATCCAGTGGATTCCGCGCATCGGTGTGTTTGCCGTAATAGTAATCGAGGAACGAGATATTGGAATAATCGCGCTGGATGAGCCGGCCGCTGGGAGTGTAGTAATGCGCCGTTGTAAGCGCGAGCGCTGTGTTTTCCATCAACGGGTATACGGTCTGAACCAGACCCTTGCCGAAAGTGTTCTCGCCCAGAATCCACCCCCGGTCATGATCCTGCAGCGCGCCCGCCACAATCTCCGCGGCCGACGCGGAATAACGATTGACCAGCACCACAATCGGGTAATCTTGGCCGTGCGCACTGCCGCGGGCGGTGTAAGGCTTCTCGGAGGAAGCGCGGCCGCGATGCGAGACCACCACTTCGCCCTTGCGGAGGAAATGCCCGCCCACTGCGACGCCCTCATTCAGCAGACCGCCCGGATTCTCGCGAAGATCCAGAATCAGGCCCCGGATATTCGCTTCACCCAGTTTCTTCAGACCGTCTTCCATCTCTTTGCTGGTGTTCTCATTGAACGAATTCACGTCGATATAAGCGATGCCGGGGCGCAGCCAGAAGGCCTCTTGCACGCTCAGGCGCGGGATCTCATCGCGGACGATATTGAAGGTGATCGGTTTATCGACGCCGTCGCGCGACACCACGATTTGCACGGGCGTTCCGCGTGGTCCCTTCAGCCGCTCCGCTACTTCGGTAGTGGTCAGATTATCGGTGCGCTTGTCGTCCACTTCCAGAATCACATCGCCTGGCCGCAAGCCGGCCTTGTACGCGGGCGATCCGCCGAAAGGCGCAATGACGATGGTCTTTCCGTTGCGCGGGCCCACCTGCATGCCGACCCCGAAGTAATGGCCATGCTGGTCATCCTTCATGGCGTTGAAATCCTTGGGGTCGAAGAAATTCGAGTGCGGGTCAAGGGTCCGGAGCATTCCGGGAATCGCGCCTTTGTAGACGGCTTTGTCGGCGCTCGGGCGGTCGGCGAAATTCGCCTCCACCAAATCGTAAACCTTGGTGAACTGCTTAAGGCTAGCCTTGAGATCGTCTTCAGCGCCAACGGATGCGGCCGAGACGCCGGCCACACCCGGACCGAACACTCCGGCGAAGACGGAGCAAAGAACCACGATTATTAGAGCAACAAGAAGGGACCGACTGCGGGGCGCCATGGGACCTCTGTCTTTTAGTATATCGGGTTTTGTGGAAGGGCCCAAAAAGGCCGATGGGACATCGGCCCGCGGAGTGCTAACCCGCCCCTCGGGCGGCGCGACGGGCAGGCTGGGATCCTTCAGAACGAATTGGCTTCTTGGAGGGCTGCTCTTCGAGCCGTCTTACCTGATCGCTGACGCAGACCAGGAACATCGGCTGGCGGGCGTTCTTCAGCAGGTCGATAATCCGCTCCTGCTGCTCTTCCAGGTAAATCGACTTGCCGTCAGTGACCAGGTGCAAATCCGAATCGGTGGCCAGGACGTCGGCCAGGCGTTTTCCCATTTCGCGCTGCAGGAACCGGAGCACTCTTCGGATCTTTTGCAGGGAGAACCCTTTTCGGCGCAGTTCGGCAATAACTGTAATTTCGATTACTTCTTCGGGCAGGTAGACACGCTTGTGTCCCTCGTGGCTCGGCGAGACCACCTTGCGCTCATCCCACCATTGAAGCTGACGCAAGCTGACCTGCGCGATCCTGGAAACGTCGCTGCTGGAGTAGGTACGCGCGCCGTTGCCGGTATCAGAACGTGTTTTCTTTGTTTTGAACATGATGCGCCACCCACGTTTCGGGAAAAATTAGAGGACCGCATAAAGATTGTACTTGACCTGCGGCTAGTGTCAATAGGCAATTGGGGTGGGGACCGGGCAGATTGTCCCAGTGATCGCGCTCAAGGTTCTGGGACGGATGTTAGACTGAAACGAAGACACTTTCATCATGGATTCACGCCGGAAGTTTATCGGAACCGTTGCCACTGGCCTGGCCACCACGCTGGCTTCGCCTCGGGGGATTCTGGGGGCGAACGATCGTATCCGGCTCGGGATCATTGGGATCGGCGATCGCGGGACTGAGATTGTGCGGCAGGCGATGGCGTGCCCCGACGTCGATTTTGTCGCGTTTGCCGACATCTATACGCGGCGGCTTGAAAACGCGAAAAAGCTGGCGCCCGCCGCAGCTACGTATCTGGACCACCGGCGGCTGCTGGATGATAACTCGATTGACGCCGTCCTGATCGCGACACCGCAGCATCTGCATTGCGAGCACTTCGTGAATTCCTTGGCGGCGGGCAAGCACGTGTATCAAGAGAAGACCATGGCATTCACCGTCGAGCATGCCAAACGGATGCGGGAGGCGTATCGCAAAGCCGGAAAGCGCACGGTGCAGATCGGGCACCAGTCCTGTTCCTCCGGTCAGGCCGTGGATGCCGCGAGGTTCTTGAACAGCGGCGGCATGGGCAAAATTACAGCGGTCCATATGCACATGTACCGCAATACTCCGCACGGGAAGCCGCAATGGTCGCGGCCCGTGTATCCGGACGTCACCCCGGAAAATGTACTGTGGAATTCTTTTCTAGGCGAAGCGCCCCGGCGCGAGTTCGATGCGAACCGTTACGTGAACTGGCGCTTCTTCTGGGATTATTCAGGCGGGAACGTGTATGAGAACATGTGCCACCAACTGTCGTTCTGGTACAAGTCGCTCGATCTCGCGCTTCCGAAAGCCGTGAACATGACCGGCGGAATTTATTTGTGGAAGGACGGCCGCGAAGTGCCGGACACCATGAACGTCACGCTGGAGCAGCCGGAGGAAATGCAGGTCAGCTGGGACTCCGGATTCGGGAACAACCAGCTGGGCGTCTCGGAAGACGTTCTGGGAACCGATGGCACCATTTCCAAGGGCCAGCAGATTCGCTACACGCCGCAGAAGGTGAACCGTCCCGATGGCGTGGAAGCGCTGGGCCGTGAAACCAGCGATCCGAAGGCTCACATGCGGAATTTCCTCGATTGCATCCGCTCCGGCAAGCCCACGAATTGCCCGTTCGAGCTGGGCTTCCGCGTTTCGGTGGCGTGCCGGATGGCCGTAGAGAGCTATCGCCAGGGTCGCGCCATGCGCTGGGACCCGGTCAAGGAAGAAATCGTTTAGCCCAGATGGATTTCGAACATACGCCGGAGCAAATTCAGCTCCGCAAATCGGTGCGCGAGTTTGCCGAGGCGGAGATCGCGCCGCACGTGCGCGAATGGGATGAAAACCAGACTTTCCCCATGGAGGCGGTGAAGCACGCCGGCAAGCTGGGGCTGATGGGTGCGATCTTTCCCGAAGAGCTGGGCGGCTCCGGCCTGGGATATATCGAGTACGCGATTATCATCGAGGAACTTTCCCGCGTGGATCCTTCGGTGGGCCTGATCGTCGCGGCCCACAATTCGCTGTGCACCAATCATATTTTTCTCGCCGGCAGCGAGGAACAAAAGCGCAAGTACATTCCCAAACTGGCGACGGGTGAGTGGATCGGATGCTGGTCTCTCACCGAGCCGGAGGCCGGGTCGGATGCGGCGGGAACGCGAACCACGGCGGTGAAAGACAAGAGCTGCTGGGTGATGAACGGCAGCAAGACATTCACCACGAATGCTCAATACGCGGACGTTTGCGTGGCCATGGCGGTGACGGATCGCGCGGCATCGTCACACGGAATCTCGGCCTTCATTCTGGAAACGGGGATTCCAGGATTCAAAGTGGGCAAGAAGGAAGACAAGCTGGGAATGCGCGCCAGCGCCACCGGCGAGGTATTGTTTGCCGGATGCCGGCTGCCGGAATCGCAATTGCTGGGCAAGCCCGGCGAAGGGTTCGTCGATTCGCTGCGCATTCTGGATGGCGGCCGCATCTCCATCGCGGCCTTGAGCGTGGGCACCGCGCAAGGAGCCTATGAAGCGGCGCTGAAGTATTCGAAACAGCGCAAGCAGTTCGGGCGTTTCATCTCCGAATTTCAGACCATCCAGAACAAGCTGGCGGACATGGCCACGTCGATTGACGCGGCGCGTTTGCTGACCTGGCGGGCGGCTGCAATGAAGGATCGCGGAGCGCGCGTCACCAAGGAATCTTCGATGGCGAAGCTGTTCTCCTCCGAGATCGCCGTGAATGTGTGTAATGAGGCGGTGCAGATCCACGGCGGATATGGGTTCATCAAGGATTATCCGGTGGAGAAATTTTACCGCGACGTGAAGCTGTGCACCATCGGCGAAGGGACCAGCGAGATCCAGCGCATGGTGATCGCGCGGCAGCTGCTGAAAAACGGATGAGCGAGTGGGCGGAGAGCATCGCCGGCGGCGATCCGCGCGCCCTGGCGCGGGCAGCGACCGCGGTGGAGAACCGGCGTCACGACGCTCAGGCGCTGCTAAAAGAACTGTTCCCTCGAACCGGTCGCGCGACTATTATCGGCGTCACTGGATCGCCCGGGGCAGGCAAGAGCACCTTGTGCGATCGCATGCTCACCGAGTTGCGCGGCGATGGACGCAAGGTGGGCGTGATCGCCGTGGATCCAACCAGCCCGTACACCGGCGGCGCGATTCTCGGCGACCGTATCCGCATGCAAGGCCACCACGCCGATCCAGGCGTGTTCATCCGTTCCATGGCCACCCGTGGATGGCTGGGCGGCCTGGCGAGCGCCACCACCGATATGGCGCTGCTGCTGGACGCGGCCGGCCATGACGTGGTGCTGATTGAGACCGTCGGCGTGGGGCAGGACGAAGTAGAGATCGCCCGGCTGGCGGACGTCACCATTGTGGTGCTGGTGCCCGGAATGGGCGACGATGTGCAGGCCATCAAGGCGGGCATTCTGGAGATCGCGGATGTGTTCGCCATCAACAAATCGGATCAGCCCGGCGCGGAGCGGCTGGAAAGCGAAATCAAGATGGTGCAGAGCTTGTCGACGCGCAAGGATGGATGGGTCCCGCCCATCGTGCGAACCGTGGCGAGCGAGGGCGTCGGAATCACGGAGACGCTGGCGGCCGCGCGCAAGTATCTGGAACACGGCGGGCGCGAGCGGCGCGCGGAGTCGATCTGGGCGCTGCGATTGCGAGACATGCTGCGCGAACGCCTGCTGGACCGGTTCTCGCAAGAGGACATCCAGCGGGCGGCCGTGGATGTGGCGGCGCGCCGGACCGATCCGTACACCGTGGTGGAACAATGGATGGAGTCGCTGACGAATGTCCGGATTCAAGATTGATCATTTAGGGATCGCGGTGAAGTCGCTGGACGAAGCGTTGAAGTTCTATCGCGACGATCTGGGCTTCGCCGTGGAGCAGCGCGAGACGGTGGCGGTTGAAAAAGTGCACGTCGCGATGCTGCCCGCGGGCGAATCGCGGATCGAACTGCTGGAAGCAACCGACCCGGACTCCACCATTGGAAAATTCGTGGCCCAGCGCGGCGGCGGCCTGCATCATGTCGCCGTGAAGGTTCCGGATCTCGCCGGCACCCTGGCGCGGCTCAGGGCGAGTGGGGCCCGATTGTTGAACGAGCCGAGGACCGGTGCGGGCGGACATTTGTACGTATTCGTGCATCCGGCGTCTACAGGAGGCGTACTTTTGGAGCTGATACAGGCATGACGGCGACAGCAAAGATCGGAATTATAGGCGGCAGCGGGTTATATTCAATGCCCGGCTTCGAGGCGGAAAGCGAAGTCGCGCTGGATACGCCGTGGGGCAGTCCTTCGGATCCTTACGTAACCGGGAAACTGTCTGGCAAGGATGTGGCGTTCCTGGCGCGCCACGGCCGCGGCCATCGAATTTCTCCGTCGGAGCTGAATTTCCGCGCGAACATTTTCGGTTTCAAGATGCTGGGAGTGGAACGGATCCTGTCGCTTAGCGCCGTCGGGTCGCTGAAGGAAGAACATCGCCCGCTCGAGTTCGTCATTCCCGATCAGTTTTTCGATCGCACCAAGGCCCGGCCATCCACGTTTTTCGGCGAAGGCCTGGTGGCGCACGTGAGCTTCGCCGATCCGGTGTGCGGCGAGCTGGCGGGCATCGTCAAGACCGCGTGCGACGCCGCCGGCGTCACCGCAAAGCTGGGCGGAACCTATCTGTGCATGGAGGGTCCTGCGTTTTCCACCAAGGCGGAGTCGAACGTCTACCGCTCCCTGGGAATGGATGTCATCGGTATGACGAACCTGCAGGAAGCCAAGCTGGCCCGCGAAGCGGAGATCTGCTACGCCACCGTCGCGATGGTCACCGATTACGACTGCTGGCATCCCGAACACGACGCGGTTACGGTGACGGACATCATCGCCAACTTGAATAAGAATGCGGAGAGCGCCTGCAAAGTTGTGGCCGCCGCGGTGGCTCGCGTGCCGGACGCCCGCGCCTGCAAGTGCGGATCGGCGTTGAAACACGCACTCATCACCGACCGGACAAAAGTACCGTCCGAAACGCGGGAAAAACTGGAGCTGCTGGTTGGAAAGTATTTCTCCTAGCGCGGCCGCCCAGCAGTTGCTGGCCTGCTGCCTCGAGGGACGCCCCTGGCCGCCTGACCTGCTGGATCGGCTCATCGAGGGCGATGCCAGCCGCGAATTGTTCCGGGTGGTTGTCGAACGCCTCGGCGACCTCTTCGAGCCGCGCCTCTGCCTCGTTTATGCCGAACTTTTCTCCCGCGTGATCTCCCGCGTAATTCCCGAACTGCACTCCGATGCGCTGCTAGCTCGTTATCACCGGGTGCGAGCCTCGCGGCGTTTCGACGGCGCGCGCACCGACGACGTATTCGTGCTCTCCCGCGTCACCTTGGGCGCCGATGTCGCCGTCACATCCGTTATCCTCGACGGCGCCAAACGCGCGTTTCCCCAGGCGCGCATCTGGTTCGTGGGACCGCGCAAGAGCTGGGAGCTATTCACCGGAGATCCCCGGCTAGGGTATGTCGAACTGTCCTACGGACGAGGCGGAACGTTGCGCGAGCGGCTGTCGGGTTGGACCGAGCTGCGCGATGCGGTATCGCGTCCGAATAGCATTGTCATCGATCCGGATTCGCGTCTCACTCAGCTTGGCCTGCTGCCAATTTGTCCGGAAGGAAACTACTTTTTCTTCGAGAGCCGCTCATACGGAGCCGACTCGCTTTCGCCGCTCCCCGAACTAACGTCACGCTGGATGGCCGAAACCTTCGGTGTTCCGGACGCGCGAGCCTATATCCAGACCGGGCTCCAGGCGCGTTCGTTCGCGGCGACCGCGAGCTTCGGCGTCGGAGAGAATCCAGCCAAGCGAGCCGGCGATCCATTCGAGGCTGAGCTGATCCGGAATCTGCCGCGGCCCGCATTGGTGGATACCGGCGCGGGCGGCGAGGAGGCCGAGCACGTACGGCGAGCGGTAGCCCAGGCCGGCGGCGGCGTCGAGACGTTTTCAGGATCGTTCGCGGCGTTCGCGTCGCATATAGCGGCCAGCGGCAGGTACGCAGGCTATGACTCGGCTGGGGGCCACGTGGCGGCTGCGTGCGGGGTGCCGCTGGTGTGCATGTTCGCGGGAGCCGTTTCGGACAGAATGTTCGCGCGCTGGCGCCCTTGGGGCCGGGGCGAAATCGTAGTTGAGAGGCGTTAAGGCTTCGGCGGTTTTTCCTTGGTCTTGTCTTCAGGCAGCGGCTCTCCGGCGTCTTCGAACTTGATCGTCGATTCCGTGCCGAACTTGCGGTACAGCTTGAATTCGACGTCGTTCTTGGTCAGGAATCGCGTTGCCCGTGACGTAATTACAGCTTTCAATGGCAGCATGAATTCGCTGTCGCCGATTTTCTGGATGTCGTAATCCAGCACCAGCTTCACGTCTGAAATCGGAAAGCCGACCGGCAGATCGTACGGATTCTGGGTCAGCCGCTCGATCACATGGGTGTCTTGATTCACGTAGATCAACCCGCGGTACGCCGGCACGTACTCAATCGTCTTTTCCGCCAGGATGTGGTACTCCGAATGGGGCTGATCGATATCGTAAGAGAAGGCCATAACGCGCTTGCCGTGCAGCGTGGCCCAGTGGTCCCAGTCAAAGCGAGCTCTGGCTTCGGGCTTGAAGATGTCCTTCATCATGGAGCCGAATTCACCCGTGGAAACCGTGCCTCCCAGCTGATGCATGGAGATGTCATTCACCGGCTGGCTGTTCACCAGCACCACCTTGTAATCTTCGCGCTGTTCGAAGTAACTCAGGCGCGTCGTGATGGTATCCAGCAGCCGCCAGAAGCCGCCCAAAGTCGGATCCTGGTAGCGCCGGGTCACCTGCACGCAAATAAAGTTGGGGAGCTGTTTGGTGTAATTGAGCGCGTAATTCCGAACCTCATCCAGAATCTTTGCCTGCTCGATGGAATCCGGAGGCGGAATACTGGCGGCGGGCGCCTTGGGCTCCACCGGCGCCGGGGCCGGGAGCGCGGCCGAGCTGGTAATCAATCCGCGCAACACTGCCACCGTCTTGGGTCCCGCGCCATGACTCTGCAGGTCCTCCACAGTGACCTCATCCAGCCGGTTGGTCAGCTGAACGTGGCGGAGAAAATCGGCAACATCCTTATCCGGCTGCTTCAGCTTGACGGCGGAGCTAATAAACGAGACAACTTGCGCCACGGAAAGCCGCTCACCCGCTGCCCAGACTACCGCGGCCAGAAGCGCCAGGAACAGACCCGGCAATGCAATGAGACGGTACCGCATATTCCTATTGTGCACCTCTTATAAAGACGGTCGCGCCGCCGTTTAAGTTGCCGCTTCCGGAGCTATCGGCCAAACAGGTTGCGGCGGCGAGCTTTACCCGGCGGAGCGGGGGCCTTCAGGGCCGCATCGACGGCAGCCAGGGCCAGGGGAGCCATCACACGGTAACCATTCGCATTGGGGTGCAGCCCGTCATCGGAAAGATCGGCGCGCAGGAAGCCGGAGCCGTCCACCGTAGCCGAATAGTAGTCCAGAAACGTGTAGCCCCGCTGGTTGCACAGGCCCTGAATCCAGCGGTTCAGCGTGAGAATCGCGAAGGGTTGGCGCGTGGGCGTCCTTTCGAACGCGGGATTCACGTCCTTGTGATAATCGCTGACGGGAAGCACGCTGGAGAGAATTACCTTGATCTTGTTGTACTCCGCTATCTCCGCGATCATCGCGAGGTTATTCTCGATCACGCTGACCGGCACGCCGCGGTCCAGATCGTTCGTGCCGGCGAGGATCACCACCGCTTCCGCGTGAAGGTCCACCACATCCGCCTGCATGCGCCCCAGCATCTGGCCGGTGATCTGGCCGCTGATGCCGCGATTCACGAAATCCCGATCGGCGAAATACTCGTTGAAGCGCCACGCATCCGTGATGGAATCGCCCAGGAAAACCACGCGCTGCTTGCCTGTTTTCGGCGGTGCCTGGCGGCCGTTGGCCTCGGCGTAGCGAGCGAGATTATCGCGATCCGAATTGCGCAGCTGGCGATCCTTCTGGGCCACCAGGGCGCGAAAGTGAATATCCAGGCGCGCGGCCGCTTCGCGTAATTCGGCGAGCTGCTGCGTGGCCCGATCGGGAAACGGAAATGGCTTAGGTATGGACTCGGCCAGGGCCAGCCAGCCGCGCAGGCTGGAGAGAAATGCGTAGGTCTGCTCGGCATTGCCGGCCTGCAGGCGGAGGCGGGCCATGGACTGGCGCGCGTTTTCCACCAGCGGAGCGCCGGGGCGCGCCAGATCCGGGACCGCGATTGCGGCGGACTCCATCAACTGAACCGCGCGCGTGCAAAGATCGTATGCCTGGCTGTTGCTGAGCAGCGGCTGCGGAGGCGGAGCGTCCTGGGCGAAAAGCCCCGCGGCCAGCAGGCAGTAGAAGACCACGCGATTCATGAGTGCTCTTCTTTTTCCAGTTGCAGCGTGATGTTTCCCACGGGAAAACTCATGCGGGCGCGAATCTGGACCGGCAACCGGCGCGCATCGTCGGTGATCCACACCAGCAGCCGTCCGCTGCGCTTGAATAGAACGCCATTGAAAACATAAGCCTCATAGCGGATGGTCTTGAACGTGCCGGCCTTGGTCTGAATCTGCTCGCGCTCCTGCGCCTCCACGCGCGCGGAGACAAATTTCTTTCCGTCGCTAACGGGCAGCTGCGCGGACTGGCCCGGTTCGATATGCAAGGCACGCAGCTTGTACAGGCCCCCGATAAAATCGCTGACGCAGGCGGGAATCTGGGTTTCGGCGGAGTGGAAAACGGAGTTCTTGATCAGATCGCGTTCCACATAGGTGGCCTTGCCGTGTTCGCCGTCAAAATGAACCTGGGTGGAGTGATGACGCTTGCCCTCAAAGGAATCGAGGTCCGTGTTGACCGTGCAAAACTGGTCCGCGAGCTGGATGCTGTATTCGTCGCTCACTTTGTATAGCTTCGACACCAGCCCTGTGGACTCCAGATGCAACTGGGAACGCCACTCGGACTTTTCGCCGGATCCGCGGGTGAGGGTGATGCGGGCGCTGCCGGCCGCGATCAGCCGCCACTCCACGCCGTAGACCAGGTTTTCCGGTGAAGGAAAAGCTCCCGGCGCCGCGGGCCGCGCCTGCGGCCACGTGGATTGCATGGCGAAAAGGACCAGACCGGCACACATCCGCCGAAGCGCGGAAAAACGATATGGCATCAACTTTCAGTGTCTCAGATGTGGAGCGGGCAGGGCTGCCCCCCGGCCCCCAACCCCTGCACCGCTACAATAGTTGTTCTAGATGAGAATTGCGCTCGCGCAGACCAATTCAACCGTCGGCGACCTGACTGGCAATGCGCAGCGGATCCTCGACTTCAGCCACCGGGCAGCCGAGCGAGGCGCGCACGTCGTGGTTTTTCCGGAGCTGGCTCTTACCGGTTATCCCCCGCGCGATCTGCTCGAAAAGCAAAGTTTCATCGATCGCGCCCAGGCGCAGCTGCAATGGCTGGCTCGCGAATCGGCAGGCTTGCCACTCAGGATCGTCTGCGGCGCCGTGGTCCCCACCGGCCTGGACGGCGGCAATCCGCTGTACAACGCCGCCGTGGTCATGGAAGCCGGACACGTGGTATTCCAGCAGCACAAGATGCTGCTCCCCAGCTATGACGTCTTCGACGAGACCCGCTACTTTCAGGCGGCCGAGAAGCAATTACCGCTGATACTGGACGGCTGCCCCGTAGCCCTCACCATTTGCGAAGACGCCTGGAACGATAAACAGTACTGGGAGCGCCGCCGCTATAGCCGCGATCCCGTGGAGGAGCTGTCGCGCGAAGGCGCCCGAGTGTTGATCAGTATCAACGCATCGCCCTATCACATGGGCAAGCGCGAGCTCCGGCGCGAAGTCTTCGCCACCACCGCGCGCCATTTTGGCGTTCCGCTGGTTTACGTCAATCAGGTAGGCGGGAACGATCAACTGGTTTTCGACGGCAGCAGCTTCGCCATGAATTCGCGAGGCGAGGTGGTGGCGGCAGCTCTTTCATTCGAGGAAGATCTGGTGGTGTTTGATACCGAAGCGCTTACCGGCGACCGGCATGACAATCTTACCGACGAGTGCGAGGCGGCCTATCAGGCGCTGATCCTGGGCACTCGCGATTACATTCACAAGTGCGGATTCCGCAAGGTCCTGATCGGCCTTTCGGGCGGCATCGACTCATCGCTGACCGCGGCTGTCGCGGTGGATGCCGTGGGCAGCGAGAACGTGCTGGGCGTTGGCATGCCCGGCCCGTACTCTTCCGGGCATAGCGTAACCGACGCCTGCGAGCTGGCGCGAAATCTGCTTATCCGCTTCGAGCTGATTTCCATCGGATCGGCCTACGATACGGTGCTGGGGACGCTGGAGCCGCTATTCGAGGGATGTCCCATGGATGCCACCGAGGAAAATATTCAATCGCGCCTGCGCGGCCTTACATTGATGGCTCTCTCCAATAAGTGGAATGCGCTGGTTCTCACCACCGGCAACAAGAGCGAGCTGGCGGTGGGTTACTGCACTCTCTATGGCGATATGTGCGGCGGGCTCGCTGTCATCAGCGACGTCCCCAAGACGCTGGTTTATGAGCTCTCGCGCGTGGCCAACCGCCGGCATCCCGGCGCCATTCCGGAAAACGTATTCAGCAAGCCGCCTTCGGCCGAGCTGCGGCCCGACCAGAAAGATTCCGACAGCCTTCCCGAATATGAGGTGCTGGACAGCATCCTGCGCGCCTACATCGAGGAATCCGAATCCCCGGGCCAGATCGCCCAATCGCTCAGCTTGCCCATTGAGCTGGTTCGCGAAATCATCAACAAGGTTGACCGCAACGAATACAAGCGCCAGCAAGCGGCGCCCGGTCTCAAGGTAACCACTAAGGCGTTCGGCGTCGGCCGCCGCTTTCCCATAGCCCAGCGTTTTTCCGAATGAAAGGATTGCTACGATGAAACTCGTCCGAATCGCGCTCTTAACCGCCACGGTGGCGGCCCTGCTGTCCTCTCAACCGGGACGTCGCGAGCAGCCCGGACCGCTTCCCGGCGGTGGTTTCCTGCTCAATACCGGATGGCGCATCACGCCCGCCGGGCAGCAGATTCCACTGGATACATTCCCCATGTCGTCCGTGCTGTCGGCGAACGGAAAGTTCCTGATCGTGCTCAATGGCGGCTATAAACCGCCGGCATTGAGCGTCATCGATCTGGCGGCTGGGCGCGAGTTGAGCCGCACCCCCGTGCCCGATGCGTGGCTGGGCCTCACGCTCTCCCCCAATGGCCAGATGCTGTGGGTGGGCGGTGGTTCCAAGGCCAGCATCTTCGAGTTCTCCTTTTCGCAAGACGGCGTCCTGGCGGCTACCCGGACTTTTGAGCTGGTCAACGCCGCGGAACGCAAGGTCACCGATTTCATCGGCGATGTGGCGGTCTCCCCCGATGGCCGGCTGCTGTATGCGGCGGATCTGTATCACGACAGCATCCTGGTGGTGAATCCCGAATCCGGCCGCGTCATTGACCGCTTCAAGAGCGGACGCCGTCCCTACCGCATCCTGTTTCACCCCGACGGAAAATCGTTCTTCGTCACCAGTTGGGCGGACGGCGCGCTGGTGCATCATCAGACCGACAACGGCTCGCAGCTGCAGGTGCTGCGGCTGGGCGCGCACACCACCGACATGGTCTGGCGGGACCGCCAGAATACCGGTGAAGACGACGCTGAAAATCGCTGGCGCGCG
>JAYTVY010000062.1:0-6036 GCA_043743755.1 Bryobacterales bacterium
GCCAACGTCCTGCTGGAGCAAGCAGGGCTTCCGATTCCCGCGATTCCCACCTTGCTGGCCATGGGGGCGCTCACGGGAACCGGGCATTTTTCCCTCGCCGCCGACGTTGGACTCGCCGTGGCGGCGTGTCTGGCAGCGGATACCGTCTGGTTCCAGCTTGGCCGCACGCGCGGACATCGCATCTTGAACTTTCTCTGCCGCATGTCGCTGGAACCCGATTCGTGCGTGAGCAATACCAAGAATCGTTTCGGGCGTCACGGCGCGTATGCGATTCTTTTCGCCAAGTTCATTCCGGGTCTCAGCACCGTGGCCGCGCCCATGGCCGGACTCACGCGCATGCCGCTGTATCGCTACCTGGCGGTAGACTTCGCGGCGTCGGTACTCTGGAGCGGATGCTTTCTCAGCCTCGGCATTGTTTTCCGCAATCAATTGGAAGTGGCCATTGAGTGGGCCGGGCACGCGGGCAAGGGACTGCTGCTGGCTCTCGCGATTCTGTTCGCGGCATGGCTGGGCTGGAAATACTGGAAGCGCTGGAGCTTCATCCATGACCTACGGGTCGCCCGCGTGACACCCGATGAATTGATGCGCATGATGGATGCCGGCGAGGACGTCACCGTGGTGGATCTGCGCAATTCGCTGGAGTTCGATTACGAAGGCGTCAAGATTCCGGGTTCGATGTGGATCGACATGGAGCGCCTGGAGGATCACGAACACAGGATTCCCCGCGAGCGCGAGGTGATTCTCTACTGTTCGTGACCAAACGAAGCTTCGAGCGCCCGTGCGGCGCTCCTGTTGCTGAAGCGGGGAGTAACGCGCGTGCGCCCGCTGGCGGGAGGCATGGAAGGCTGGCGCGAGCGCGGCTATCCGCTGGAATCCACCGTGGTTACGGATACACCGGATTCACCCGAGCCCCGTCCTTGACCGGTTTGTCGGTGGGGAGCAATACCGAATCGCCTTCGGCCACGCCGCTCAGTGCTTGCGTCTTGGTATAGCTGGACACGCCGACCTTCACGTTGCGCCACACCAGACGATCGTCGGGAGTTAGCACGTATACGCCCGTCTTGCCGCCTTCACGGCGCAGCGCTTCCTTGGGAATGGTGAGCGCGTCGTTAACCACTTTGCTCTGAATCTCCGCATTGATGTTGGTGCCGGGCAGCAGATCGCGATCCGGATTCTCAATCACGCAGCTCACTTCGCCCACCTGCCGCGACCCCAGCGGGATTACCTGGGTCGGCAGTCTTTCCACAATGCCCTTCCACTGGCGATTCGGCATGGCGTCCCACGTGATCGCCACCGGCATGCTCTTCACCACGCGGCCCAGATCGGGTTCATCCACATAGACCACCACGCGCACCTTGTCGAGTTTTCCGATGTTGGCCACCAAGTCACCCGCATTCACGAAAGATCCGATTTTGAGATCGAACTGGTAAACCGTGCCGGCCAGGGGCGCGCTGACGGAGCTCAGCGACAGATTGCTGCGCGCCAGCGAAGCCGAGGCCTCGGCTTGCTTGATTCTGGCATCGGCGATCTGCTTGTCGGTGGACCCTACGAGTGCGGCGCGCCGCTGCTCGAGCGAACGGATATGCGTCTCGGCCCGCTCCACGCGCTGGCGCGCGGTGTCCAGCTCCTGGCGCGTGGCCGCTTGCTTCGACACCAGGCGCTCGAGCGTCGCGGCATCTTTTTGCGCCGCTTGCAGTTCCAGCTTCGCCGACGCCAGCTCGCCCTCGATCTGGGAGCGCTCCACGGTGCGGCCGCCCTGATTGATCACCTGCTGCTGGGCCTGGGCTTCTTGAATCTGCGCCTGCGCGCTGGCCAGCTGCGAAGCCGCCTCGCGGACATCCAGCGCCACCAGCGGCGCGCCGGCCCGTACGGTCTGGCCGCGCTGCACATACACGCGCTTCACTACCCCCGCGCGTTCGGCCCGCGCCGACCCCCACTCCAGCGGTTCTACCTTGCCGTTGGTGTTGAGCGTGCTGACCACGGTTTCCCGGATTACCTTGCTGAACGGCGTATCGACGGGATGCGTGCGTTTTGAAAGCGCCCAGGTAAGGGCCACCACTGCCGCGATCAGGACCACCAGAAGAATTGCCCGGCGCGGCCTCAAGATCGCGGCCTCGCGCAATAGTCGAACAGGAGCTGCCACTCGGCGCGCTGGATCTCGAGCGCCGCCTGTTCTTCTTCCGATCCAGGCCGCACTCTGGCCCGCTCGCAAAAATCGATGAAGGATACCGGATCCCAGGGCGAGCCCGCTTGATAGACCACGGCGGGATGCCTCTGCAGAATATCCTCGGCCGCCGATCGTAAACTTCGATACACCGGATGCGTGCCTACGCGCCGGAACCAGTAGGATGAATTCGCGGGGTCAGGCTCCTGCCGGTGCACAATGGCGTGCCAGAAACTGCCTTCGGTGGTGCCTAGATCCTGGACGATACCGTGGGCCTCGTCCGAGCACGAGAAATACAGCCATAATCCAGCTAGCGCTTCGGCGGGCGCCTTGGCGCGCGGGAACAAGTCCACGGCTTTCTGTTTGGCGATCTCGACCCGTGCTTCTTCGGAAGAGCACTTGCCCGATACCAGGGGAATCAGCCGGCCGCCGTCCCCATCGAGCGCGAGAATCGCAGCCACTTGGCTGCCATAGGCTTGTAATCCGAATGCCAAACTCTATTGTATCGCCCCGTCCTACTTAATACTCACCAGCGCGGCGTTGCTCGATTGCCCACCCACTCGGATCGTCACCGGATAATCCCCCGGAGCGAGATTGGGCACCTGAATATTGGCCTGCGCCAGCCCCACAAATCCGGGCGTGAGCCCTAGAAAAGTGACGTTCGCGAGTTGGTTGCCCACCGCCGCGCTATATGGCGAACTCGCGCGCGACAGCGGAGTGGGGGGCGCCGCCTGGCCATTCGGCACCGGATGATCCAGCGTGCCGATGCCGGTCAAGTATACCGTCAGGAACGTTCCCCCGGCGGCGGGATTCGCCTGCGTGTTGAGTGAAGAATCCAAGCTGTTCTGCGCCACCGCCCGGTTATTTCCATAAATCAAAATTCCCGGAGCCGCTGCCGCGACTTGTACCCAGGCGATGGAAGTTGGCAGACCGTTCGCCGTGATGGAGACGGTGGCCAGTCCCGGCTCGGTTTCAAATGGAACCTGAAAATTTACCTGCAAGGGACTCACGAAGTAAATCGGCGCCAGCCGGCCGTTCACCAGAACCGTGGTTCCAGCCATTCCCGGCTGCAGGGGGAACGTAGCCGCGCCAAGCGTAGTGGTCGCAAGGCCGGTTCCGTAGGCGGAAGCGTACGAGCCTTGCCCAATCAGCGGCGCGCCGGATGCGCCGTTGATCACGCCGCCGTATCCGATCTGCGGCAGCGTGGTGGGGATTAACTGCAAGCTCCAGGTGGCCTTGCCCTGCGTCGCAACCACGAACGGCTTGGCCGATTCCTTGGTAAATCCGACGTGGGACGGCACCTCGCCGGTTTCCTCCGCGCGGCGAGCGAAGTAGCTGTAGAAATTCATCGCGTTATCGTCCAGCAGCTTGTCGCGCGACAGCAGAATGGTGGTCAGCCGGAACTGTTTCTTGGAGGTTGTTACATCGGGAATGCGTGGACTGCCAGTCCCGCCGATTACGTCGTTGATGGTCAATTTGGTGACGGCGGAAACCAGACTGTTGTTGCAGAGCGGCTGCGACTGGTCATTGAGAACGTAGTTGTCTCCCACGGCGCTGGCCGGAAGCAGGCCCATGAGATACAGATCCAAGTTGGAAAACACCGGCGATCCCTTAGTCGGCACCAGCCGCACGCCGCCCGCCTCGGGCACTAACTGGCACTGGAAGGAGCCGCCCTCCCGGCTGGGAAGGACCGAAAATCCCATCACTCCGGTGGCCATCGTGGAATACGGCCAGTGTGGAATGCCAGCGGCCAATGGCGCAAAATTCAGCTGGCTGATGAACTGATGGCCGAACTCGTGATTCATGCCGTTCTCCGCGCCATCGAAAAACGCCTGGCTCGGAAAGCGCGTCACTCCGGTCAAGGTTCCGTTGCTGCCCAACGAGGCGCTGTTGTCGACCAGACTTACCCCAATCCCCTTGACAGTGTTCTTGATGATCCCGTGGTCGCGATTCTGAATAAACGAAGGGGATACCCAGGCGATATTCATCACATCGAAATCGTCGGGGAAGGTTTGATAGAACTTTTGAAGCACCGGTTTGTAATCGGGGAGAACCGCCGGATTCGCCGCGCTGGGAAACGCTTCGGGCATCAGCATATTCACGAGGTACGCGGTGTGCCGCATGGCGGGCCCGTCATTGGTGATTGGGGTCTTGGGGATATTTGGCGCGGTCACGGGGAGGAAGAGGTTGATTCTTGAAGGTCCTGATGGCGTGGACAACACGAGATAGCCAAGGAATGGGCGGAAAACGTCGTCCGGCAGGATTACGAGCTGCTGCAGGGGAATGGTGATGGTGTAAATGCCGTTGCCGGACGCGGTGAGGTCGATGTCGGTGGTTGCCGCCCAGGACGGCTGCAGGGTGACCCGTTGCGGAGTTCCAATAATCTTTACCGTCAAGACTACCGAGGGGGAGCCGATGGGCACAATAGCCGGATCGAAGTCGAAAGTGGCGACTGATTGCGCCAGACAGACGGGCACTAATAGTAGAGGAAGAAGCAGCCGCATATGAATTTCTAATGTATCACCACGCCGCAACGTGCAACCTGAAAGTTACTTGCCCAGTAATTCGATTCGCCGAAGCAGTCCGGGTGTACCGTCGCGATTTCGCAGAAGGCAGGTGCCCAGGTATTGCTGCATGGATCTCTTGGAAGCAAGATCGTGATAGACAAAGGCGCCTTTCGCGAAGTAGTGACAGACCAACGCGCGCCGCGACAGCCGGAGATTCTGGCGCGTTGATCCCCCATGCACCAGATACGCGTGCCAAACCAGCACGTCGCCTTTCCGGGCGTGAAAGTACTGGGGCTCGATGGCCTGCTTCTCGATTAGATCGGCTATGCGTGCTTCGTATTTCGCCTGGTACGGAGCGTAGCCGTCCCGCTGGTAGTCCGCCTCCGTGATTCCAACATCCTTGCTGAAAACATACGGGAGCTTGTGGCTCCCAGGATAGAAGACCAGCGGGCCGCAATCCGGATGAATGTCCTCGAAAGCGATCCATGCCGCCGCCAAATATCCGAGCGGATAGGTGGTCATGTGGATGGAGTCCGAATGCGCGCCCTGCTGCGAACCCTTATGCGAAAAGATGGTCTGGAGGGGCTTCGGTTCCCGGCCAAGAAATAGTTGAATCCAGCGCGTCAGGCCCGGGTGCTTCAAGATTCGACATACGCTTCCGACTCGCTTGTGCGGGTTGAGAAAACGCCCTGGAAAGGGGTCGCCTTCACGGGCCGCCTCGGGCTGGAGGACGATCCTTCCGGATTGAATCGCCTTTTCGTAAGCGTCCCAGGTTTCGTCGAGGATTTCGTGTTCGATCAGGTTCCTTAGAATGACGTACCCGTTGGCCGCCCATAACCGGCAAAGCTCGGCCTCATGCTGGGTGACCGCGCCCGCTTGCAGCTTTTGTTCAATCTGCCGGAGCGCGTCGGGCCGATCCAGCCACGGCTATGGGCCGGACCTGGGAAAGTGTTCGGCGCGAAAAGAAGGCAGCTTGGATAAGTTTACCGGCTGTTCCGCGAACAGTTTTCGAATTGCCATACCGCTATTCACCAACCAACCGGCTTGCCTGTATTCTGCTCATCCAGCCACTTTTTCAGCGGCGCGAAATAGTCCATGATCGCGGTGGCATCCATTTCGCGCTGGCCGGTGAGCTCGGCCAAAGCGTCGGGCCAGGGCTTGCTCTGGCCCATCTCCAGCATCTGGGCGAGACGATGTCCCGCTTCCTTGTTGCCGTAAATGGAACAGCGGTTGAGCGGACCGGTGCAGCCCGCGATCTTCGCCAGCGACCGGTGAAACTGGAACTGCAGAATGTCCGCGAGGAAATATCGCGAGTAAGGCACATTGGCCGCTACGTGATACTTCGCTCCCGGGTCAAAGTCGGCC
>JAYTVY010000063.1:0-9961 GCA_043743755.1 Bryobacterales bacterium
TCGTTGTCCCAGGGCTTGGAAAAATAGTCGTTGGCGCCGCTTTTCAGCGCGCTCACGGCCACTTCCACCGAGCCGTAGGCGGTGATCATGAATATTGGGGTCTCATTGTCGCGCTCGCGGACTTCGCGCAGCACTTCCATGCCGGAGCGGTCCGGCATCATGAGGTCCAGCAGAACCAGATCGTAGAATCCGGATTCCATCTTGCGCAGGCCGTCGCCGCCGTTGTGGGCGAGTTCGACTTCATAGCCTTCCAGCATCAGGAGGGTTTCGAGGCTCTCCCGGATGTCGGCCTCATCGTCCACCACCAGGATGCGGGGTTTTGGAGAATCCGGAAAATTGGGCAGGTCGGGGGGCAGTTTTTCAGACATGGACGGGTTTTCTGGCGAGCGGCAGCTCGACATGGAAGCGAGTACCGGCGCCGGGCCGGCTGTCCACTTCTATGGCGCCTCCATGTTCGCGCACGATTCCGTAAGTAATCGAGAGTCCGAGACCGGTGCCTTTCTTGGCGCCTTTGGTGGTAAAGAATGGATCGTAAATGCGGGCCATGTTTTCGGGGGCGATGCCGGGTCCGCTGTCGGCCACGTCGACGCGGGCGAAGCCTTCCTCGCTCCAGGTGCGGACGGCCAGCATGCCGCCGTTTTCCATGGCGTCGCGGGCGTTGAGAAACAGATTCAAAAAGACCTGCTGCAGCTTGCCGGCGTTGCCCTTGATCGTGGGCAGCGCGGGCTCAAAGGACAGCCGCACGTCGATGGTGGCCTGCTGCAATTGATGCTCGATGAGGGTCAGCGTTTCGCGGATCACGCGATTCAGGTCCACTTCGACGAATTCGGTGGGAGAGGTGCGCGAGAAGTTGAGCAGTGAATTGACAATCTCGCTGGCGCGGAAGGTCTGCTTGGCGATCTTCTCGAGCAGCTTGGATTTTTGCTCGTCGCCGGAGATCTGCTTGGCCAGCATCTGGGCGTAGGTTGAGATCACCGCCAGCGGTGTGTTCACTTCATGCGCTACACCGGCGGCCAGCAATCCGATGGAGCTGAGCTTATCTGCCTGCACCAGGCGGCGCTCGAGTTCATCGCGATCGGTGACATCGTCGAAGATGATCAGACGGCCGATCTGTTCCAGGTCTTTGGAAACCAATGGCGCGATGGCGATGTTCAAGGTATGCGGCGCCGGCTGCGGGGCGGGGGATCCGTTGCCGCCGTGCCCGTTCCCAGCGGCGGCCGCTGCCAGCTGCGCGGGGGCCGGCCGCAATGCGAACTTGTAAACGTTGTGCACGCCGATCTGGCCGCGCACCTGATCGAACTTCTCGCACAGGTCGGCGGGGAAAAGCTCGGAGAGACGGTGCCCCACGGCATCCTCGCGCGGAATGCCGGTGAGGCGCTCAATCTGGGTGTTCCAGCTCTCGACGCGATCCTCGAGGTCGGCGGCAAGGATGCCAACGTTGATGGATTCGACTATGTTCTCGCTGAACTCCTTCAGGCGCTCATACTCCTCCACTTTGTGCTGTAAGGACTGGTACAGGCGCGCATTCTCGACGGCGATTCCCACGTATGCCGAAAGCGTGACCAGCAGCTCCACATCATCGCTGGAAAGGAAGTCGCCCTTATCGGTGCGGCTGATGCCCAGCCATGCGATGGTCCGGCCGCGCACGGCGCACGGGAAGTAATAGGTAAGATCCAGCTCGGCGATAGTATCGCGGACCGAAGCAGGCCACTGATGCGAGACCACGTCCAGCAGGAGGCGCGTGCGTTCAAAAAACAAGTAGGGGGCCGTGGGATGGTCGCTGAGGAACGAAAGGTCCAAGCCGGGGCCGGGAGCGCCGGCACGTTCCTTACGATGTCCCAGCGTGGTTTCCAGGTGGAACTTTTCGTCGTTATTGGTGGAGAGGAAGAACGCGACGTGCTGGATGGAAAGCGTGTTCAGCAGGCGGTCGGCGACGGAGGGCAGCATGTGATCGACATTGGTTTCCGATCCCAGCTCGCGGGCGAACTCGATCAGCGTGCGGCGGTAATCATAGCGGTCCTTGTAAAAGAAATAGCGGTCGAGTTGTTCCTGCAGCCAGTCGCGAATCGGCTGGAAGATGAACGTGGCGAAAAGAATCAGGCCGACGATGGCCGCGGGGCTAAGATCCTCGGGCCGGGTGAAGGAGACGATGACGCCGTAGAAAATTCCCAGGACGCACAGCGTGGCCAGCGTGTAGACATAGCCTTGCTGGAAGATGATGTCGACGTCCATCAGCCGGTAGCGCAGAATGGCGTAGGCCCAGGTGACCGGGATCAGGATGAGCGAGAGCACCGCCATGCGCTGGTAATGTCCGGGAATGGAGCCGAACATATAGGGGATCACGTAAATGGCGGTGAACGGGACTACGCCGAGGATGGCGCCATTGCGCAGGTAGGTGAGCTGGCGGCGCACCACCGCATCCTCCACGCCGCGATATTTCAACGCCAGCGCCAAGGCTCCCAGCAGCCAGGCGGCGGTCATGTAACCCAGCCAGAAGCGATCCAGCAGCCAGCTCATCTCCACTAGGGAGAGACTGGTGCGGAGGATGCTCTTAGCCACCAGGACGTAGACCGTGAGCAACAGCGCGCCGGGGACGTATAGAAGGATCACACGGAAGCGCGAACGCATCCACGCCACGCGGTCCGGGAACATCAGGCAGAAGTGCAGGAACACGGTAGGCGCGACGATGCCGGCCGCCACGTTCCCGAAATAGATCGCCTGATCGAATGCGTTGAGCTTGCCGGTGTAATGGAAACAGGACAGGATGAATGACGCGAGGCACAGGATATAGAAGTGGACGGCGCGCGGCGCGTTAACACGCCGGTAATAGACGAAGAGTCCAATCAGCAGGTAGATGATTCCAACCGCATACTGGAAATACACCGCGCGGTCAGGCAGTACCTCGCTGATAATGGGCTCCACTTTCACCGGCACGCCCTGGCGCAGCACCACGTAGGGCGCCTTGCTCCAGATGCCGGCGGTGAGCAGCGCTTCGGGCACCTGCGCGGTTTTCCCGATGTGCTTCCCGTTGATCTCAATCACCACGTCACCGGCCCGGATCCCCGCGTTGTCCGCCGGTCCATCGGTGGCGACGTTCAGGGCCGTCACTTGGATGGCCCCGGTTTTCGAATCGGCGCGGTCCACCCAGGTGACGCCGTCGTCAGGCAGGCGGAACGTGTTCAACTGGCGAAAGTTGATAATGGCGCAGCTCACCGCGGCCACTGTAAGCACAAACAGCAGCGCGCTGACGAACTGGCTTCTGAGATCTCTTAACGTACCGCGCCCCCAACCAGGCGAGAGGTGTACTTCGCGTGCATGGTATTCCGCACGAACTTAAGCATTTTAGATGCCACCCCTGAGGACTGCTCTTATTCTTGAGAATACAGGAGTTGCTAGAAGAAAACAAACGGGTTTGGGTTCGGAATCTCATTTTCGGGAAAGTGCACTACGGGAAAGTGTACAGCTACTGAAAAATGGATCAGGATGAGACCACGAGTTCAACAGGTGGCGAGCGCAAAGTTGTAAGATAATGAATTAGCCGATGACGGATTTCTTCGCCGCTCTCAAGCCCGGAGGCAAGGACTGGCAGCTTGCCGAGGCCATTGACGCCGGCCGCATCCCGGCCCACGTCGCCATCATCATGGACGGCAACGGACGCTGGGCGCGGCGTCGCAGCCTGCCCCGCGCCGCCGGACATCGCGCCGGCATTGAGCCCGTCCGCGTCACCGTCGAAACCTGCGCCCGTCTCGGCATTCAAGCGCTCACGCTGTACGCTTTCTCGGCTGAAAACTGGAAGCGCCCGCGCGCCGAGGTGGACACACTCTGGCGTCTCCTGCGCCTGTACCTCCGCCGCGAGCTCCCCGAGATTATCCGCAACAACATCCAGTTCACGTGCATGGGCCGCTTGGACGGCCTGCCCGCTCCCGTGCGCCAGGAGTTGGAAGCGGCGGTGGAAGAAACGTCGCGCAACACCGGCATGCGCTTGAACGTGGCCATCAACTACAGCGGCCGCGCCGAGCTGGTGGACGCCATCAATTCCATAGTGGAAGCGGCCCGGCTCGAAGGACGCCTGGACGCCTTGCGCATCGAGGAAGAAGACATCGCGGCCCGCCTCTACACCGCCGGGCTTCCGGATCCGGACCTGCTCATCCGCACTTCCGGCGAAATGCGCATCAGCAATTTCCTGCTGTGGCAAATCGCCTACGCCGAGCTGTACGTCACCGAAGTACTCTGGCCGGATTTCAAGGTCTCCGATCTGCTGCTCGCCATTCTGGATTACCAGAAGCGCGATCGCCGCTTCGGCGGTCTCAATCCCGGACGCGAGGAGTGGCCCGAGGCGGTGGGCGTCACCGCCCGATGAAGCGCGTCATCACGGCGCTGGTCCTCATTCCCCTCTTCGCTTACCTGACCATCTGGGCTCCGCAGTGGCTGTTCCTCATCGCCGTGGCCGCGGTTGCCCTCCTGTGCTTCCATGAATACGCGGGCCTGGTGGCGCGCCACAACGTCGAGCCACCGGGACCTTTCGGATACGCCGCCGGCCTCTTGATTCTGTTCCTGCCGCAAGCCGACCAGAGTTTCCTGGTTCTCATCGCGCTCTTCGCCATGGCCCTCGCGCTGCGTTCCCGCGACCTGTCGCGCGCGCTCCCCTACGCCGCGGCACTCCTCTTTGGCGTCCTCTACACTTTCGGCGCGCTGCGCTCCACCGTATTGCTGCGAAGTATTAACCCCGGCGGCCAATGGTGGGTCTTCTTCGGCCTTTCGCTGAACTGGGTAGGCGACATCGCCGCCCTCTACGTCGGCCGCGCACTCGGACGCCACAAGCTGGCCCCGCGCATCAGTCCCGCCAAGAGCGTCGAAGGCGCCGCCGCATCGCTGGCAGCGTCAGTTCTCTACGCCGCCGTCTATTTCCCGCGCCTGCTGCCCGCCGTACCCCTCTGGCAAGCTCTGGCCATCGCCGCGGCCGGAAACATCGCCGGCCAAATCGGCGATCTCTGCGAATCCGCCCTCAAGCGCGGCGCCGGCGTAAAGGACAGCAGCACTCTGCTCCCCGGCCACGGCGGCTGGCTCGATCGCCTGGACAGCAGCCTCTTCGCCCTCCCCGTAGTCTGGCTCCTCGCCCGCCTGTTGTAGGGCGGGACCCCCGTCCCGCAGACGGCCCCCCGGCCGGCTCCGCCCAGCTATCCTATAGACCGTGCGCACCGCCATCGTCTCCGACATCCATGGCAATCGCACCGCGTTCCTCGCCGTCCTGGCCGACCTGCGACACACCGCCCCCGACCTCATCCTCCACGGCGGCGACCTCGCCGACAGCGGCGCCAGTCCCGTCGACATCGTGGACCACATCCGCGACCTCGGCTGGTCCGGTATCGCCGGGAACACGGACGAAATGCTGTACCGGCCCGAATCGCTCACCGAATTCGCGATTCAGACACCGCAGCTCGCCGCTCTCTTCACCGCGCTGGAAGAAATGGCCGCCTGGACCCGCGACGCCCTCGGAGAAACGCGGCTGGCGTGGCTGCGCGACCAGCCGCGCACCCAACGTCATGCCGATTTCGCCCTGGTGCACGCCAGTCCCGAGAGCCTGTGGCGCGCTCCCGCGCACACCGCGAGTGACGCCGAACTTGAATCCGCCTACCGCCGGCAAGACCGGGCCCTCGCCGTCTACGCGCATATCCATCGCCCGTTCATTCGGAGCGTTCGAGGATTCACGATTGCCAACACCGGCCGCGCCGGTCTCTCTTACGATGGCGATCCCCGCGCCGCGTATCTTCTGCTGGACGATTCCACTCCCACCATCCGCCGCGTCGAGTACGATATCCACCGTGAGATCCAGGCTCTTACCGATTCGGCTCTCCCTCACGCCGATTGGATCGTGAAGACGCTCCAGGCCGCCGCCCCAGTCGCCATACCAGCCACAACCCAAGCCCCGTCAGCGTCCCCAGGCTGACCACCTTCGTCACACGCCGCTCGGTTCCGCCATCCCACACCAGATCCACCCGGCACGGTCCGTTGCAGGCCGGGTCGATGACGATGAATCCCAGCCCGTCTTTGCGGATCGCAACGGACTGTCCGTTCACAATTGCTCTCCAGCCCGGATCGAAATTCTCCTGCACGCCGATCACTTGGCTTGGCCGGACCTCGGCATCGATCTGCATTGCATGAAGATTGAGCCAGCGCAGATTCGCGGAAGGGAGCGCCGGATCGTCCAGCGCCGCCACGTAGGCGTCAAACGCCTCCACATCCAGGCCGTTGATCGGCATCCGCGACACCACACTCGCCCTCGGCATCACATGCGCTAGCCCGGGATGAATTCGCGGCACATCGTAAATTCGATCCGCGCCTTCCCTCCACGCCACGGGCAGCACACCGTCGAACTTGTCCGGATTCTGAAACGGCTTGTAATATTCGTGTCCCTTCGGATCCGCGATCCCGATCTCCGACACACCCAGGGCCTTCAGCCACTTCACGGTTCGGGGTCCGTCGCGATCGAAATAGATCTCGAATACCGCGATCAGATGCAGCGAATTCAAATTCGTCGGGTCGTGTCCCCCGGCCAGTTGCGGCACGTCCGTAAAGACATTGGTCCAGAAGCAATAGCTCCCACCGATAAAGACGCGTCCCCCATTGGCGTGACCGTCCACCCAGCGCGCCATCTTGTATTCCGGCGTAGTCGCGATCTCCACCGGCTCAATCAGATGCCGCGCGTAATGTTTGTACACCACCGTCTGCCGCACCGCGAAAATGAGCGCCGCTGCCACCACCACGGTCTGAACCGTCATGCCGCGCCCCCGCAGCAGCGCCTCCACGCCGAAGGCGACACACAGCAGCAGACCAAGTTCCATTTCCAGTTGATAGCGGGAAGGTTGCACCACGATGTAGATCCCCGCAAAGTTCAGCAGCGTGATTCCAGTGAGCACCCACGCAAACAGCACGATGAACCGATTCCACGTGGTCGCCTTCGCCCACGCCATGCACAGCCACAACACCGCGAATCCCACCGCCAGCCCGGCCAGCCCGGCCCACGATCTCGCCGTGTAGTAGTACGGCCCGCCGACGGTCGGCGAGTTGACTTGAATCGCATGGATCACCGACGGCGGCATCCAGAAGCACACCGCCGCATAGGCAACTACGCCCACCATCGCCGACAACAGCGCCGCCCGCGCCATCTCTGCTCGAGGCAGCGCCGCCAGCAGACACACTACGCCAATGGTCAGCGTCACCGCCCCGAACGCATTCGTCAGCGCCGTGAAGACAGTGAATGCGCCCGCGGCCAACCCCAGCCACGCTTGCCTCCGGCTCCCCGCCGCGGACTTCCAGAATTCGTAAAGCAGCAGCAGCGCAACGGCGAACAACGTCAGCGAAGCGATGTGCGGCCCCTCGCCGTAATACACCAGCACCTGCAGCCTGCGCGGCTTCCAGATGCCTCCCACATCCGCCGCGATGGCCTGCACCAGCCACGACGCCGGACTCAGCAGCGAATACGCCAGCGCTCCCGCAAAGCTCGGCGCCAGCCGCCCCGACACGCGGGCCGCCAGCCAGAACAGCGTCACCGGGCCGAGGCAATAAAACAATGCCGTCAGCTGGTGAAATGCCCGCGCCTCATGCACGCCTGCCAGGGCCGAAAGCGCCGCACCGAGCGCATGCAGCAGCGGGAAATACGTGTGATGGAACGGGATCCCCATGTTCCACATCGGCCACCACAGCAGATCCCCCGGATGATCCCGCATCATCCGGCTAATGGCGATAAACGTCCCTTCGTTGGACTGGAGCTGCTTCGTGAACGTGACAAAGAACAGTCTCCACGCCACGTGCAGATTCAGTAGAAAAAGCGCGACGCTTCCCGCCACTATCCGCTGAGTTTGCGAGAGCAAACCGTCATTATACCGGCGCTGGCCGATATATCGACCAACTGCTGGCGCAGCAGCGCATCGCCTCGCTGCCTGCCCCGATCGTCACGGTGGATCTCGTGGTTACCTGAACGCGTTCGCTATCCTTAAATGAATGGCCGCCGAAAAGAATCCCTTCGACATCGTGCGCATTTGGAAGCGCCAGCGCACCGAAAAGGGCTGGTGGCACAGTTTCGAGCTCCCCGACGGCACTCTTATCGAAGGACCTAATTCCGTCGCCGGCCAGCAAGCCCGCATCGGCCAGTTTCCCATTCCCGAAAATCTCACCGGCAAGCGCGTTCTCGACATCGGCGCCTGGGATGGCTGGTTCAGTTTCGAAATGGAGCGCCGCGGCGCCGAAGTGGTGGCCATCGACAACTGGGACAATCCACGCTTCCGCGAAATGCACGCGATGCTGAACTCCCGCGTCGAGTATCGCCAGTTGGACATGTACGACCTTACGCCGGACCGCATCGGCCGCTTCGACATCGTATTGTTCATGGGCGTGCTCTATCACCTCAAGCACCCGCTGCTGGCGCTGGAGCGCGTCTGCGCTCTCACCACGGATCTGGCGTGCGTCGATTCGTTCGTGCTCCAGGAAAAGCACCGCCCCGGCGAAGGCGTTGACCGCCGGCCCATCATGGAATTTTACGAGACCGACGAAATGGGCGGCCAGACCGACAACTGGTGCGGCCCCACGCTCCCGTGCCTGCTCGCTTTCTGCCGTGCCGCCGGGTTCGCGCGCGTCGACTTGCGCGGCATCATGGATCACGGCGCGGGCATCGCATGCCGGCGTCACTGGGACCAGCCCGCCCCCAAAGCCGCCGCCGGCCCCACGGTTTTAGAAGCGTATCATCACGTGAACTTCGGCTTGAACTTCGATTCGCGCCTGGACGAATACGTCACCGCGTGGTTCGATCATCCCGCCAAGAAACTTTCGCTCGATGACATCCAACCCGAAGTCGCCGGTTACGGAGTTCGCCCCATCCACATCGACCAGATCGAAAGCGCTCGCTGGCAGATCAATTTCAAGCTGCCGCCAGGCGTGACCCCCGGCTGGCATGAGGTCCGCGTGCGCGTCCAAGGCAGCCGCCCCGGTGATGCAGCCCGCATCGCAGTGGATATTCCCGTTGATCTCGCCGCCCCCCTTGAAATCACCGGACTCGCCGATGGCACTACTTGGACGGCTGATCGGCTCGACCTCCACCACGGCGGCGCACTCTCCTTATGGGTTGCCGGCCTCCCCGAAAACGCCGACCGCAACAACATCCACGTCACTCTCAACGGAACGCGCCTTCCCTTGGAGTTCGTCGCGCCACCCGGCACGGAAGCCCGCCAGCTCAACGTCCGAGTCCCCTCGGATGCCCCACTTGGCGCCGCGACGGTAGAAGTCTGCGTGGCGCACGCCGTCAGCCGGCCGCGTTCACGCACCCTCACTATCGCCTAATGAATGGTCCTGGTTTTCCGATTCATATAATCCATCAACAAATACTGCCCCAGATTATACGGCGTGGTGAAATAAGCTTTCCCCCGGCACAGCTCCGTCACCTTCTGCACAAAATTGACCAGCCCGTAATCGCTCGCCAGCATGAACGTATTGATCAGGATTCCCTGCCGCTTGCACCGGCTCACTTCCTCCAGGGTCTTGCTGATCACTAGCGGGTCCAACCCAAACGCGTTGCGGTACCTGCGCCCGTCTTCCAGCGTCAGACACGAAGGCTTGCCATCGGTGATCATGATGATCTGCTTCATGTCTTTCTTCTCTTGCGCCAGCAGCCGCTGCGCCAGAATCAGCCCATCTCGCGTATTCGTATAGTACGGACCCACCTGCACCCGCGCCAGATCGCCCAGCCGCAGTTCCTCCGCCGTATCGTGAAACAGCACGCAGCGCAGGCTGTCGCCCGGATACTGCGTGCGAATTAACTGCGCCAGCGCCAGCGCCACTTTCTTGGCCGGCGTGAAGCGATCCTCCCCGTACAGGATCATGCTATGGCTGCAGTCCAGCATCAGCACCGTCGCGCAGGAGCTCTGGTATTCGCTCTGGTGCACGTGCAGATCGGAATATTCCAGATTGA
>JAYTVY010000064.1:0-1880 GCA_043743755.1 Bryobacterales bacterium
GTCGTAGTTGCGCCAGCTGGTAACGGGGGCGCCGGCGATGGCGGCGCGAAAGACATCGGGGGCGTTGAGTATGGAGTAGAGCGTCATGTAGCCGCCATAGCTCCAGCCGTACAGCCCGATGCGCGCGGGGTCGACGAAGCCCTGGGCGATTAGCCAGTGGATGCCCTCGCGCTGGTCGGATAGTTCCACTCGGCCAGTCTGGTGATAGAGGGGTGTTTCGAAGGCGTGGCCGCGTCCGGCGCTGCCGCGATTATCCAGTTGCCAGATGGCGAAGCCGCGATGCGCGAGCGCCTGGTCCCAGGTTGCGCCGCTCCAGGAATCGCGCACGCTCTGCGCGCCGGGGCCGCCATAAACCATTACGATGGCGGGATACTTCTTGCCGGGCTGAAAACCGGCGGGCTTGATCAAGCGTGCATAGAGCAGAGTCCCATCGGCCGCTTTTACACCGACGATCTCGGTAGGCAGAATGTCATATTCGTCCAGAATCTTACGGTCGGCTTCGCGATACACGGCCCATTCGGCGCCGCCGGCGGTGTGCAAGGTCCGCCGCGGCGGAGTCGTGAGGCTGGAGTAAGTATCGAGATAGTATTCGGCGCTGGGGCCCATCGAGATTGAGTGCGTGCCGCGGGACTGGGTGATGCGGTGCGTGGCTCCGCCTTCGAGCGAGAGCGAATAAAACTGGCGCTCCACGGGGCTGGCTTCGGTTGAGACGATGTAGACGATGCCACGCGATTCGTCGATGCCGGCGATGTCGGTGACTTGCCAGTTGCCTTTGGTGAGCTGGCGGATCAGCTTGCCGTCGGAACCGTACAAATACAAGTGCCGGAATCCATCGCGCTCGCTGGGCCACAGAAACCGGCCGTCTTTCAGGTAGTGGATCTGATCGATGTGGTTGATCCAATAGCGGTCCTCTTCGTGGAGGAGCGTTTTGGATGCGCCGGTGGAGGCGTCCGTGCGCAAGAGGTCGAGCTGATTCTGGACACGATTGAGGCGTTCGACGGCAAGCGCCGCGGAATCGGGCATCCACCAAACGCGGGCGATGAGTTGATCGGCGCGGCCGCCGAGATCCATCCAGCGGGTGGGGCCGCCCTGGGCTGAAATCACTCCCACGCGCACGACTGCATTGGGCGTTCCCGCCTGCGGGTACCGCTCGGGTTCGGGCGCTGCGCGAAGGCCGGTGAGATCCGACTGCGGGTAGATCATTTCGCGGCCGGAATCAAGCTGCATGTAGGCGACGCTGCGCGAATCGGGCGACCACCAGAAGGCGGTCCCGAGGTCGAGTTCTTCGGGATAGACCCAGTCGAGCTCGCCGTTCAGCAGAGTGCTGGAGCCGTTATCGGTGAGGCGGGTAACGGCATGCGTGGCTACGTCCAGGACATACAGATCATGCTCGCGTCGGAAGGCCACGCGGGCTCCATCGGGCGATAGCTTGGCGTCGCGCTCGGCTACGTTGGTAGCGGTGAGCTGGTCCCATTTGGCGGTGGAGAAATGCCAGAGGAATACGTCGCCTTTCACGGAGACCAGCAGCTCCTTGCCCGAGGGCGACCATTGGATCTGCTGTTCGGAGACGCGGCGGTTGGTCCAATCGAAGCTCTTGGGTTCTTCCGTTTTCACAGCGGCGGATTCCAGCGGATCAAGGGCGAAGAGCTCTTTTTCGGTGCGCGCGGCGACATCGTAGAGCATCACCTGCTTGCCCTTGGTGAAGAGGAAGCGTTTCCCGTCGGGGGCCCAGTTAGGCGTTCCGCCGGAATCGGCATGGGGATTGCGGCCGGAGATCGATTCGATGGTAACGGGTTTCTTTTCGGCGCAGAGCGGTAGCCCGCACATAGCCGCGAAGGCGGCCAGACAACGAAGCTGCATGGTGTGATTGTACGCCAGCG
>JAYTVY010000065.1:0-4057 GCA_043743755.1 Bryobacterales bacterium
AGCTGATGAAGACTTTGGGCGGCATTTTAGGCCGAGAATTGATTATATGGGTTTGTGTGTTTGGGGGCAATTTAGCCGAGGAAAAAGGGGGCGACGCATTCAGACGGGATGTAGGATGTGTGTATTTTTTGACGGGTTTTTTGTGATTTGGGAAACAATGTGAGGGCGGGGTAGCGGCGGTCGGTCGTTGGGAAAGCGAATGTGGATTGGAAGAGGTTGAATTCCTCGGCGGACGAGCCAGCCAGGGGGCTGGCTGCGGGGCAGGGGCCCCGCCGTACAAGGTTGGCATCTCAGGATTGGAGTTTACAGTTCTTTTACGCGCAGGTTGCGGAACTCTACGCGGGAGTGGTGGCCCAGGAGGCCGATGTGGCCGCTTTTGCGGGCGAGGCCGGGGTGTTTGTGGAGGACTTCGGGGTCTGTGACGGCGTCGAGGTTGGCGTCCACGATGACTGTGCCGTTCAGGGTTACTTTGATGTGGCGGGCGTCGGCGACGATTTCTTCTTCGTTCCACTCGCCGGTTTTGCGGAGGAAGCCGGTCTTGGCGGCGATGACGTCGTAGATGGAACCGTGGACTTGCGCGGGGCGGAGCTTGCCACGATAGACCGGGGCGTCGTAATCGAGGATCTGGATTTCCATGCCGGAATAGGCGACGTCGCCTTGCAAGGGGGCGCGGATGCCGATGCCGTTGTTGGCGGCCTCCTCGAGTTTGAATTCGAAGCGGAGGATGAAGTTGGCGTACTCGCGCTCGGTGAAGAGGTTGCCGCCGCCATCGGCGGGGCAGACGATCTTGCCGCCTTCGACGATGTAGCCCGGGCCGTATGGGCCCATGATGACCCAGCCGTCGAGGGTCTTGCCGTTGAAGAGCGGGGCGAAGCCGGTTTCGTCGGCGGCGAGGCAGAGGGCGGCCGTAAGCAAGAAGGAAACCAAAGGGCGCATGGAACTGTTGTACACTATAGCCATGTTGGAGGTGGGTCTTCAGCAGTAGCCGGCTCAAGAAGATCGCGTCGTTAGCCGCCCCTCTATTCCTTCGTAAGCTCGCCTCGAATTTCTTTTCCCTGATTTTTCCCGATGAATGCCGGATCTGCGCAGTGCCTCTGCGCGACGTCAGCCGTGTTCCGGTTTGCGCGTCCTGTCTGGCCAAGCCCGCGCCGCTGATGGCTGAACATTTCTGCGCGGCGTGCCAGGCGCCGTTCATGAATCCGTTTCCTCTCGACAATAAAGGCCTGTGCGGGATGTGCCGGCGGGGGCTGGTGGGGTTTGACGCGGTGCGGTCTTTTGGATTTTACGAAGGCGAACTGCGGGAACTGATTCATCTTTTCAAGTACGGAAATGTGACGACGCTGGCTGGGCCGCTGGGACGTCTGCTGGCGCGGACTATGCCGGAGAACAGCCGGTTCGACGTGGTGATTCCAATGCCGCTGCACTGGTACCGGCGGTGGACGCGGGGTTTCAATCAATCCGAGCTGCTGGCGGGTGAGATCGCGCGGCGGGCGGGGCTGCGGGTGCGCAACGCGGTGCGGCGCGTGAGATCCACCGCGAGCCAGGCCGGACTGAGCGGCGCCAAGCGGCGAGCCAATGTCGCGGGCGCGTTTCGAGTTCGCCAGCGGCTGGATGGTTTGCGTGTGTTGCTGGTAGACGATGTGCTGACGACTGGAGCTACCGCCGCCGCCTGCGCGAGGGCGCTGAAGCGAGCGGGCGCCGAGCACGTTACGGTGATTACGCTGGCGCGCGTCGACCGGCGCGTGGATCCGCTGGATCGGCGTCCGTATCCCGAGGTTGAAGGATTGTCTGGGAGCCTTGTACATGCCAGGACTTGACCGGCTGCATAAACCCGTGCTGGTGCTGAATGCCAGCTTTGAACCCATCAACGTATGCGCCGCGCGGCGGGCGCTGGTGCTGGTGTTGAAGGGCGTGGCGTCGGCCGAGGAGCATTCGTCGCACCATGTCCACTCGCCGCGCTCGGCGATGCGGGTGCCGTCGGTGATCCGGCTGCTGGAGTACCGGCGAATTCCGCACCAGACGCGGGCGCTGTCACGGAAGAATATTCTGATGCGCGATCGCTACACGTGCCAGTATTGTCACCGGCCGATGCCCTCCGGGGAGCTGACGCTGGATCATGTGATTCCGCGATCAAGGGCGGGAGAGACGACCTGGGAAAACCTGGTGGCTTGTTGTCATCCTTGCAATAACCGGAAAGGGAGCAGGACGCCGGAAGAGTCGGGGATGAAGCTGGCGCGCGCGCCCAGGCCCTTCAGCCTGCACACGAGCCGGCATTTGATGCGGCTGCTGGCTAAGAGCGACGACCAGTGGCGCAAGTATTTGTTCTATTAAAAAGAGCAATCACACCACGGACAAACGCGGATCGACGCCGATCTTGAATTTTTCGTAGTTGGCGCGGAACAAGGATTCCAGATTGCGGGCAGCTACATCGTAGGCGGCGGGGTCCGACCACTGCAAGCGGGCGTCGAGGATTTCGGGCGGAACTCCGGGACAGGATTGGGGTACGGCGACACCGAAGACGGGGTGCGGTTTCGCTGGGACGTCGTCCAACTTTCCTTCGATGGCGGCGTTCACCATGGCGCGGGTGAAGGTGAGATTCATGCGACGGCCGACACCGTAAGGGCCGCCGACCCATCCGGTATTCACAAGGAAGCAATGCACGCCGTGCTCACGCAGGCGATCGCCGAGCATCTTCGAATACACCAGCGGGGAGCGGGGCAAGAACGGCGCGCCGAAGCAAGCGCTGAAAGTGGCAGACGGCTCGGCGCCGAGGCCGCGCTCGGTTCCGGCCAGTTTCGCGGTATAGCCGCTCAGGAAATGATACATGGCTTGTTCCGGCGTCAGGCGCGAAATGGGCGGAAGCACTCCGAATGCGTCGGCGGTGAGAAACAGCACATGCGAAGGATGGCCGCCGATGCCGGGGATCAGGGCGTTGTCGATGAAATCCACGGGGTACGCGGCGCGCGTGTTTTCGGTGAGCTCGTCGGAATCGAAATTTAGAGTGCGCAGGTCGGGATCCACCATTACGTTTTCGAGGACCGTGCCGAAGCGGATGGCGTTCCAGATTTGCGGCTCCTTCTCTTTAGAGAGATGGATGCATTTGGCGTAACAGCCGCCTTCGAAGTTGAAGACGCCGCGATCGCTCCAGCCGTGCTCGTCATCACCGATCAAGCGGCGTCTGGGGTCGGCGGAGAGAGTGGTCTTGCCGGTGCCGGACAATCCGAAGAACAGAGAAACGCGATCGTCGTTGCCGACGTTGGCGGAGCAGTGCATGGGAAGCACGGCGCGATCGGGCAAGAGGTAATTGAGGATGGTGAAGACGCTCTTCTTGAGCTCGCCGGCGTATTCGGTGCCGGCGATGATGACGATGCGCTTCTTGAAATTGATGGCGATGCAAGTCTTGGAGCGGGTGCCATCGATTTCGGGATCGGCCTGGAAGCCGGGGGCGAAGTACAGCGTGAATTCGGGTGTGTGGGTGGGCGAATGAACGGCGCCGGGGCGCACCAGCAATTGGCGGGCGAAGAGGGCATGCCAGGCGCGCTGCGCGAAAACGCGAACGGGCAGGCGGAAGGCGGAATCGGCGCCGCCGTAGAGATCCTGGATGTAGACTTCTTGCGTTTCCCAGAACTTCAGCATGCGGGCATGGAGGCGGTCAAAGGCGGCTTCGGTCATGGGCTGGTTGACGGGGCCCCATTCGACGGTGTGCTCGGTGCTTTTTTCCTGGACGATGTATTTGTCTTTTGGGGAACGGCCGGTGAACTGGCCGGTCTTGACGGCGAAGGCTCCGCCATTGGCGAGGATGCCCTCGTGGTCGCGAATGGCGCGCTCGAGGAGCTGGGGCGTTCCTAGATTCCAGTGAGCGGCGCGAGTGGCTGGATTCATGGGTGGGAAGTTCTAGTTTACCACTGGGGGGTGGTGCCTGGCTGCTCCCGCTCTATTAAAAGTATGATGGGGCGATACCTTTATGGTTGAAAAAGACGCTACTGGATTAATTGGGAAGACCCCCATGGTAGAGGTGCGGGGGTTTGACACTGGGGCTTGCAGGTTGTTTGTGAAG
>JAYTVY010000066.1:0-9710 GCA_043743755.1 Bryobacterales bacterium
GGCATGAAGTCCAGGCTAAGCCTCAAGCGCGGCAGGGGGCGAGACATGCTTTTAACTATCGCACGGGAAACAGCTCCGGGCCCGGATAAACGCGGATAATATGAAAGCATGCAGAAGCTGAGTAAGCAGGATCTGAAAAATGCGTTGGCGGGGCTGCCGGGGTGGCGCATTGCGGGCGGGAAGCTGCATCGCGAATACAAGTTCGCCGATTTCGTGCACGCCTTCGGGTTCATGACTACGGCGGCGCTGGGGATTGAAAAGATGAATCATCATCCGGAGTGGTTCAACGTCTACAACCAGGTCCGGGTGGATCTGACCACTCACGACGCGGGCGGGATCACGGCGAAGGATGTGGAGCTGGCGGGCCTGCTGGACCGGACGGCGAAGAAGCTGCAATGAAAGCGGCCCTGTTTTTCGCCTTCGGGATCGCGCTGGCGGCGCAGGAGACGTTCACGGGTGGCCCCGCGATTGACGCGGCCCTGGAGAAGGCCGTACAGAGCGAACTGATTCCGGGCGCGGTGGTGATCGTCGGGCACGAAGGCAAGGTGGTGTACCGGCAGGCATACGGGTCGCGGGCGCTGCTGCCGAAGCGCGAGCCGATGACGGTACACACCATCTTCGATGCGGCTTCGCTTACCAAAGTAGTGGCCACCACGTCGTGCCTGATGAAGCTGTTCGAGGATGGCAAGCTGCGGCTGAACGACCGCGTCACGGATTATCTGCCGGAGTTCCAGGGAGGCAAGAGCGAGATTACAATCCGCAACCTGATGACGCATTTTTCGGGGCTGCGTCCCGATCTGGATTTGAAGCCGGCGTGGAGCGGGTACGAAACCGGAATCCAGAAAGCGCTGACCGACCGGCCTGCCGGTCCGCCGGGTGTGCGGTTTGTGTATAGCGACATCAATTTCATTTTGCTGGGAGAGATTGTGCATCGCTTGAGCGGAAAGGCACTGAATGAATACGCCAAGGAAGTAGTGTTCGAGCCCGCCGGAATGAAAGAGACGCGCTTCCTGCCGCACGCCTCCGAGGTGGGGCGGATTGCGCCCACCGAAATCGATGCCGCCAGCGGGCAGCCGATCCGCGGGGTGGTGCATGACGAGACCTCGCGCTTCATGGGTGGGGTGGCCGGGCACGCGGGACTGTTCACAACCGCGGACGATCTGGCGAAGTTCGCTCAGATGCTGCTCGACGGCGGCGTGGCGCAAGGCAAGCGGATCTTCAGCGAAGCGACCATCCACAAATTCACCTCGCCGCAATCGCCGGCCAATCAGCCCATACTGCGAGGCCTGGGCTGGGACATCGATTCGCCCTTTTCGAGCAATCGAGGCGAGCTGTTCCCCATCGGCTCTTATGGGCACACCGGGTTCACGGGAACTTCGCTGTGGATCGATCCCTATAGCCACAGTTACGTCATACTGCTGGCGAACAGCGTGCATCCACATCGCGGCAAGACGCTAGGCTCGCTGCGGGGACGCGTGGCCACCATTGCAGCCGCCGCGTTTGGGCTCAAGCTGCCGCGCATTCGTCTCACGGGATACAACGAGACCATCAATGGGCCAGGATTGAGCCCTGTGGTGGGGCGCAACGGGGCGGTTCTCACAGGTCTGGATGTCCTCGCAAAGGATAATTTCGCCGCATTCCAGGGCAAAACAATTGGATTAATCACGAATCACACCGGCTTGAGCAGAGATGGCAAGCGCAATGTGGATTTAATGCTGGCCGCGGGCGTGAAAGTGGCGGCGCTGTATTCTCCCGAGCACGGCTTGCAAGGCAAGGAAGACCAGTTGAATGTCGCCAATACCCGCGATCCGGCCACGGGGCTGACGGTTTGGAGTCTGTACCACGGCCCCGCCCGGCGCCTTACGCCGGAGATGCTCAAGGGAGTGGACGCTTTGGTGTACGACATCCAGGACGTGGGAGCGCGCTTCTATACGTATTCGTGTACTCTGATTTCGAGCATGGAGGAGGCTGCGCGCGCCCGTGTGCCGTTCTATGTGCTGGACCGGCCGAATCCAGTTACCGGCGTGCATGTGGAGGGTCCCGTGCTCGACAAGGCGCTGGAATCCTTCGTCGGGTGTTTCGAGCTGCCGGTGCGGCATGGGTTGACGTTCGGCGAGCTGGCGAACATGGTGAACGGCGAACGCAAGCTGGGCGTGGATCTGCACGTGGCCGCGATGGAAGGCTGGGAGCGCGGCGACTGGTTTGATTCCACGGGATTAAAGTGGATCGATCCATCGCCCAATATGCGGAGCTTGAACGCCGCGACGCTGTATCCGGGCGTCGCGATGCTGGAAGCATCGAAGAATTATTCGGTGGGCCGGGGCACCGATGCGCCTTTTGAACAGGTGGGCGCCGGCTGGATCCGCGGGCGCGAGCTGTCTGCGTTTTTGAATGCGCGCATGATTCCTGGAGTACGCGTCTACGCCACTCACATGCAGCCGGTCTCGGGACCCTTTCACGGGCAATCCATCGAAGGCGTGCGATTCGTGGTGACAGACCGCAACGCGTTTGACAGCACTCGGTTCGGGCTGGAACTGGGCTTTGCACTGGAGAAGCTATACCCGGGCAAGATTGACTGGGAAGTGGATCGATTCCTGATTGGGAATCGGGAAGTTCTGGAGGCGGGAAAGAGCGGAGTGGATCCGCGAACCACGGTGGAGAAAATGCGGGAGCCGGTGGACGCTTTTTTGGAACGCCGCCGGAAATATCTGCTGTATGAAGAAGGCGGACGCCGCTGATCGCGGCGTCCGCCCCAAATTAGGCCGCAACTGCCTTAGACGCGGACTTGGCTTCAGTGCGGGGTTTGTTTTTACTTCCGGGCGGGCGGCCTCGCCGTTTCGGTTCGGCCATCCAGGCCGGCGGCCGTCCGCGGCGTTTCCCGCGGCCTCGTGCCAGCCGTTCCAGGCTCAGGATGGCTTCTTCAATCTGCAAGCTCTCCTGACGCAATTCGGTCAACATCTTAGTAATATCCATTTTCTCTGTTCTCCCCAAAGTTTCTGCTCCAGGCGTTTCGATGGTCTGAAAACGCCAGGAAGTCTATCCATGCAAACTGCGTATTATTAGAAGTCTTACTCATTTCCTACTTGATAGCAAGCACTTCTTGGAAATGACGTTCGCCAGCGGTCCACTGTTACGTCTCTTACGGGGTAAGGTAGCTGGGAACTTCCGTCAAGAACGTGGAGAAGCTCCGGCGCGACGCTTCCAAGGGAAGTAGAAAGGGACGCCGATGGCAATCAGCAGGAGACCGAGCAGCGATTCGCGAGGGGACTTGAGTAGCGTGGACACCACGATGCAAATAATTGCCGCCACGAACAATACCGGCACAAAGGGATAGCCTAACGTGCGATAAGGGCGCTCCAGCCCCGGCTGCTTGACGCGCAGCACTATGACGGCGGCTGCTGCCATGCCGTATAGAATCACACTGGCAAAAATTACATACGTATAAAGCTCATCGTATCGTCCGCTAAGCACCAGCACGGAGGCCCACGCGGAGAGCGCCAGGATGGAGACGCTGGGCGTGCGATGTACAGGATGCACACGCGCCACGGACCGGAAGAACAGGCCGTCGCGGGCCATGGCGAAGGGCACGCGGGATCCCGAGAGAATAGAACCGTTCAGCGCGGCGAAGATGGAGATCATGGCGGCGATGCTCACGGCGTTGGCTCCGCCCGCGCCCAGCACGCGGCGCATCATTTCGCTCGCCACCCGCTGATTTCCGGCAACATCGGAAGCGGATAACACATAGAAGTATGCGAGATTGGCCAACAGGTAGATGGCGATTACGGCCAATGTGCCGACAATCAAGGCCAGGGGCAGGTTGCGCTGCGGGCGCTTGACCTCCGACGCCACCATGCTCACGTTATTCCATCCGTCATAGGCCCACAACGCAGCTACCAGCGCCGCAAAGAATCCGGCGATTCCTCCGGCCGCTGGAATCGAGGTATGGAAGTTACTGGTTTGGCCGGCGCTGCTCGCCAAGCCGAAGACAATAATGGCCACAATAAGACCCACCTTCAAGAGGGTGACAACCACCTGGACATTGCCACCTACTTTGACTCCCAGGTAATTAATCAAGGCGAGGACGGCAATGACCACAATGGCGAATAGCTGAGCATAGCGAATTTCGAGGGCGTGGCCGCCGGGTAGAGGTATCGAGGCGACCACGTGTTCAAGCTGGGGAAGGAAATTCGCGACGTAGATAAAGAATCCGGCGGCCAGCGTGGCGATGGAGCCGCTCTTGGCCACCCACATCTGGGTCCAGCCGTAAAGATATCCCCAGAACGGCCCGTACGCTTCGCGCAGGTATACGTATTCGCCGCCGGCCTGGGGCAGCGCGGCGGCGAGCTCCGCATAACTCAGCGCGCCGAACAGGGTGAGCACTCCGCCGAAGATCCAGACGGCGAAAACCATGCCGGGCGATCCGACATTCTTGACCATCGGATTGGGCACCAGGAAAATGCCGCTTCCGATCACGGTGCCGACGACAATCGCGGCGGCGCTCCAGATTCCAAGGTCGCGCTTGAGATCGAACTGGGACGGGCTTGGGGCCGGCAAGCAGAAATCATAACAGACTGGCCGTTACGCCCGCCGTTCCGGAACGATTCGCGATGCTAGCCAGCCCACCGTGAAGGTCACCGAGGTGCCGATGAGCACGTACCAGGTGAACGCTACATGAGTGAACGCCTTGACGCAAATCATGGTGATGAGTCCGGCGAGCATTCCGGCGATAGCGGCGCGCTCTTGGACGCTTTGGGTGAGCAGGCCCAGCAAGAAGACACCCAGGAGCGATCCGTAGAGGACGGACGCGATGGAGAGGCCGGCCTCCAGCACGGATCCCCATTGGCGGGCGACTAATCCAACCAGGAAGAGGATCGCGCCCCACACCACCGTGGCCCAGCGAGCGAGCGTGAGGAACTGCGACTCGGGCGTGCCGGGCCGGCGGCGCATGGCCAGCGGGCGGTAAAAATCCATGATGCTGGTGGAGGCGAGGGCGTTCAGCGCGGCGCTGAGGTTGGACATTCCGGCGGCAAGAATGGCGGCGATCACGAGGCCGGCCGCGCCCGGCGGCAAGTTACGCCAGATGAAGTCCGCGTAGATTCGATCGGCGGGATGCGGCGCGGGCAAGTGCGCATCGGAGTAGTGCACGAAGAGCATTACCCCGATGACCAGGAACAGGGTGAACTGAAAAAAGATGACCGCCCAGCTGGTGAACAGCGCTCGGCGGCTTTCGCGCTCATTGCGCGCGGCCAAAAGGCGCTGCACCATTAGCTGTTCAGTCCCATGGCTGGCGGTGGTGAGGAAGCAGCCGCCGATGATTCCCGCCCAGAAGCTGTAATTGCGCGCGAAGAACGCTGCATCCAGAGCAAAGCGAAAATCGAAGACTTGGAATTTGCCCGCGGCCGAGCCGGTCTCCCAGACGTGCGCCCAGCCGCCGGGGATTTGGTGCAGGATGACGAAGAAGCTGAGTCCGGCGCCGGCGACGTAGAGGAACATCTGAACGACGTCGGTCCAGATGACCGCGGTGAGGCCGCCTTCAAAGGTGTAGAAGAGCGTGAGGCAAACAATGACCGCGATGGACACCACTTCGCCGGTGCCCAGGACGATGGAGATGATGATGGAAATCGCAAAGACGCGCACGCCCTCGGCCAGCGCCCGCAGCAGCAGGAAGGTGCCCGCGGTCAGCTTGCGGATCCGCTCGCCGAAACGGCGGCGCATGAGCTCATAGGCGGTGAACATTTCACCGCGGAAGTACTGCGGGAGAAACAGGCTGGAAATCACCATGCGAGCGAGCAGATAACCGAACACTACCTGCAGAAACTCGAAATTCCCGTTGAACGACAGCGCCGGAGTGCCGATCACGGTGAGCGTGCTGGTCTCGGCCGAGACAATGGAGAGGGCGATGGCCCACCAGGGAGCGCTGTGTCCGCCCAGGAAGTAATCCTTGAGGTTGCGCTGCGAACTTTTGAAGCGGGTTCCGAACCAGGTGATGGCCACCAGGTAGGCAAGAATCACCGCGAGGTCTAACCAGCGCATGAGCTATAGGATAATGCCTGGAGGGGGATTGCGAATGCGACTGCTGGTTTTTTGTTTGAGCGCGCTGGCGTTGAGCGCGGCCACGATTCCTTCGGGAACCGAGATCAATGTGCGGCTGGGACAGACCTTGTCGTCGGAGAAAAACCGTTCGGGCGACCGGTGGGACGGCACGCTGGCGGATAACGTGGTGGTGAACGGCCGCACTATTGCGCGCCGGGGAGCGCCGGCGCATGGCCGGGTGGTGAATGCCGAATCATCCGGACGGCTGTCGCATCCCGGGAAGCTCGATCTGGAATTGACCTCGGTGAACGGGATCCGCGTATCCACCAGCGAAGTGCTGGAGCAGGGCGGGTCGCACAAGGGACGAAACGCGAAAGCCATCGGCGGCACTGCCGCGGCGGGGGCGGTTATCGGAGCGCTGGCGGGTGGCGGGAAGGGCGCGGCAATCGGGGCAGGCGCGGGCGCGGGAGCGGGGACGGTTGGCGCCGCGGCCACTGGGAAGAAGGATGTGCGGATACCGGTGGAAACGGTGTTGACGTTTACGGTGAGATAGACAGGGTTGGCGGTATAATCCCCACATCATGAGAATCCTTGTTTGTATGATCATGCTGGCCACCGGGCTGCTGGCCGGGGATGCGAAGCAGTTGTTTAATGGCAAGGACCTCACGGGCTGGGAACATGTGGGTCCCGGGCGGTTCACGGTGGAAGGCGGGATGCTAAAGACGGAAGGCGGCATGGGGCTGCTGTGGTACACCGGAACCACCGTCGGTAATGCGACGCTGCATATTGTTTTCAAGACCACTACTCCCAAGGACAATTCGGGCGTCTACATCCGGTTGCCCGAAAAACCGCGCGATCCGTGGTACGGGGTCCACAACGGCTATGAAGTGCAGATTGACGCAGCGGGCGACGACTGGCACTGCACCGGGGCCCTCTATTCGCTGAGCCGCGCCACTAAACGCACGCAGAAGCCGATGGGCGAGTGGAACGTGATGGACGTGGTGATGATGCGGCAGTCCACGCAAGTAATTCTCAACGGCGAAAAGATCAACGACTTTTATGGGGACCAGCCGGTGCCCCCGCGCAAGCAATGGTATGAGCCGATTCGCGGGCCTCGTCCGGACTCCGGTTACATCGGACTTCAAAATCACGACGCGGCGTCCACCATCTACTTCAAGGAAATCTCGATACTCGATCAGCCGAGCCGGTAGAATCGCGCGGCGGTTTCGCCGAGAATCCGCGAGCGGTCTTCAAGTGAGAGCGGCCCCACGGCCTGAGTGAAAGCCGCCAGCACTTCTTTCCAGCTCCCAGCCGGCAGGCAGGCGGGCCAATCGCTGCCGAACATCAGGCGGTCCGGCCCGAACAGCGCCAGCACGTGCTGCACGAACGGACGCAGGTGTCCGGCATTCCAATTCCCGGGATCGGCTTCGGTGATCATGCCCGAGAGTTTCACACACACTTGCGGGATGGCGGCGATGCGCTCCATATCCCCGGCCCAGCCTTCCAGATGTCCTTCGGCGATGCGCGGCTTGGCGATGTGATCGATCACCATGCGGAGGCTGGGTATGCGCTCGGCAAGCTCGGAGACCACGAAGAGGTGCTGGGGGCGCAACAAGAGATCATAGGGGATATCGCGCCGCGCCAGCTCGCGCAGCCCGGCGATGACAGCCGGGCTCAGGAGCCAGCGATCATCCGGCTCATCATGCACGGGATGTCGCACGCCCTTGAATTTCGGATGGCGCTGGAGCTCATCGAGGCGGCGCGGGAGATTGGCGGCGGCCAGTTCCACCCAGGCCACGACGCCTTGGATGAAAGCGTGTCTGTCGGCCAGCGCGAGCAGCCAGTCGCCTTCGCCGTCGACGGTAGAGGCCTGCACGGTGACGCAGCCGTCGAAGCGATTGCGCGCGAGAATTTCGCCGAGCTGCGCGGGCAGGAACGAATGGCGCAGCGGCGATGGATTGGGCGGCATCCAGGGATACGGAAAACGCCCCGGCTCCCAGAAATGCTGGTGCGCGTCGATCCGCATTCTGGTCCTAAGGCTTGATGCGCGCGGCGCGGGCGCGTAACGCCAGCGCCTCCGGCTCGCGGCCTTCCACCACTTCAATCCGCGCGCGCAGCACTTCGGCCACGCTCCAGGCCTGGGCGATGCATCCACCGGGGCGGTGGGGCGCATCGCCGTCGAAGACCTCCGCGATCTGGCCCAGTCCGGCCTCGCTGAGATGCCGCTGGAGCGGCCGCAGCAGCTCACCGGCGGCGGCGCGGGCTTCGGCGGAGTTGCCATGCACTTTCACGCGGGCAGTGAGGAACGGCCCGATGAGCCAAGGCCAGACGGTGCCCTGGTGATAAGCGGCATCGCGGCTGGCCATATCGCCGTCGAAGCGCGCGCGATAACGCGAGTCGCGCGGCGAGAGTGTGCGCAGGCCATAAGGGGTGAGCAGCTCGCGTTCCACCGCCTCCACCACCGCGAGGGCGGCCGGCGCGTCGAGCATGGAATAGGGCAGGCTGACGGCGAAGATCTGGTTGGGGCGGATTGCGGCGTCGGGACCGGAATCCTCCAACACGTCGTGCAGGCAGCTTTCGGCGGCATTCCAGAAAGCGCGCGGGAAAGTCTCACGCGCCCGCAACGCCAGCATGGCGAAGGTCCGGCTGCGATCATGATCCTCGAAGACCGTGGCCAGCTGTTCCATTACACACAGCGCGTTGTACCACAGCGCCTGGATTTCGACGGGCTTGCCGTGGCGCGGAGTCACCACCCAGTCCCCCACTCGCGCGTCCATCCAAGTGAGCTGGATGCCCGGCTCGCCCGCGCGCAGCAGGCCGTCGGAATCCAGCTTGATCCCGTAGCGGGTGCCGCGCTCGTGCCACCTGATGACGTCCACCAGCCGAGCATACAAGTGCTCGCGCACGAAGCCGAAGTCGCCGGTGTAGCGCAGCAGCTCGTGGACCGCATGAAACATCCAGAGCGTGGCATCCACGGTGTTGTATTCCGGTTTTTCGCCGGCGTCCGGGAAGCGGTTTGGAAGCATGCCCTGGTCAATGCATTCCGCGAAAGCGAGCAGGATGGCGCGGGCTTCGTCATGGCACCCCGTCACGAGGGCGAGGCCGGGCAGCGAGATCATGGTGTCGCGGCCCCAGTCACTGAACCAGGGATAACCGGCGATGATGGACTTTTGCTTTCCGCGGTCCACCACGAACTGGTCCGCGGCATTCGCCAGGATGGGATCGGGCGCGCCTTGAACCAGGCATGTGCGGCGGCCGATTTCCCGCGCGCGAAGCTCTTCGGCTTGGCTGGCGGGGCGATCCACAAGCGAGGCCACGATGGCGGGCTTGCGCTCGAGGGCACAATCGAAACGGAGCAGGAAAGGACTGTAGAGATCCTCGCGATAATCCAAACCGCGCTCACGCTCGCGCTCATATTCGAAGTTGTAGTACCAGCTGCCCGTGGCTTCCACGGCGTGCGCGTTGTGGGAGAAACGCAGATTCGGAAGATCCGCGTAAGGGGCGATGGTCACGACGCGGCCGGTCTGTTCGATGGCCCCGTTGATGGAACTGTTGGCGTGCGAAGTGGAGTGATAGTCGCGAAACGCGATCAGCGGACGGACTTCGAGATAACAGCCGGGGCGGTTTGACTTGAATTCGTAACGCACCACCGCCGTATTCTCACCATGGACCAGAAA
>JAYTVY010000067.1:0-4077 GCA_043743755.1 Bryobacterales bacterium
TACGGGCGTCCTGACGGTGCTGGGAACAGCCGTGGCATGGCAGAACGCTCAGATGCTGCACTACTTGCTGGCGCAGTACGGGATCCCTTTCATCGAGCCGGAGGGGTTCAGCACGGTGCCGCATTACCTGATGGAAAGGAACGCGGTGATCTGTATCGGCATGCCGCCTTACAAGCTGTGGGAAGGCAATCCGGAGACCGGCCGCATTCCGCCGCAGCGCACGGACACGGGATGTTTCCTGACGGCGGAAGTGTTCGGCGCGCGCAAAATGATCTACGTAAAAGACGAGGACGGATTGTATACCGCGGATCCTAAAAAAGACCCGACTTGCCAGCACATCGCGCGCATCAGCGTGGAGGAATTGTTGAGCCGCGACTTGAACGATCTGATTGTGGAGCGGGCAGTGCTGGATCTAATGATGAACGCGCGGCATATGCGCGAGATTCAGTTTGTCAACGGCTTGAAGCCGGGCCAGTTGACGGCGGCGCTGAACGGCGAGCCGGTGGGTACGGTGATTTATCGCGCGGGCGCACCGAAGAGAGGCCAGGCGTGAGCGGGGGCCGGTTTGGCGCGCAGCACATCCAATCGCGCTTGATGCGCGAGTCGCTGGTGGACAAGAACGTGCTTGCGAGCACGGAGTCGGCGGTAATTTCGATCCTGCCGGATTTGAACGTGGTTCAAATCGGCGGGAGGTCTATTATGGATCGCGGGAGAAGCGCGGTGCTGCCGGTACTGGAGGAAGTTGTCGCGAACCAGGCGGAGCACCGGCAAGTGATCGGGGTGGGGCCGGGCGTGAGGTCGCGGCATATTTTCACGGTGGGTCTGGATCTGGGTTTGCCCACCGGCGTGCTGGCCACGCTAAGCGCGAAGGATGCGGCTCAGAACGCCTACATGGTGTCATGCCTCTTGGCGAAGCATGGCTTCGTTTATCTGGAGGCGCCGTTCCTGGTGCAATTGCTTCCGGCGATGCTGGCGGCCGCGCGCGGGGCGGTGTTCAATGGCATCCCGCCGTATGCGCTGTGGGAACATCCGCCCGCGATCGGGAAGCTGCCGCCGCACGGGAGCGATGCGGGGTCCTACTTGATCGCCGAGGCGTTCGGGACGCGCAGCATGATTTTCGTGAAGGACGTGGACGGACTTTACGATTCGGATCCTAAGACGAATCCCGACGCGAAATTCATTCCGGAGATGCGGGCCGCGGATCTGATTCGAGCGAAGTTTCAGACGCTGCCGATTGAGCCGGTGGTGCTGGAACTGCTTACGCGGGCGAAGCTGGCGAAGAGCGTGCGGATTGTGAACGGGCTGGTGAAGGGGAATTTGTCGCGGGCGCTGGCCGGGGAATCGGTGGGGAGCGTCATTTTCGCTTAAGCTCCTGCCCCACAAAACGGACAGTGTCTTGTATACTGGACGGCGGGATGCAGCTCGCGACCTATATATTGCTGGCAGGGACTTGCTGGGGGCAGGCGGAGAGGGCGCAGTTGCTGGGGCACGTGCAGGATCCGGCGGGGCTGGCGATTGCAGGGGCCAAGATCGTGGCGGAGGAACAGGGAACCCACGCGCGGTTTTCGGGGACCTCCGATCATCGCGGGGAATATCATTTGCTGGGGCTAACCGCCGGGCAATATGTAGTCGCGGTGGAGCAGCCAGGGTTCCGGACTTACCGGCAATCGGGAATCACGCTGCGGCTAGCCGACCGGACGGTGCTGGATGTGACGCTGCAATTGGGGCAGCCGGCGCAGTCGGTAGACGTTACGGCGGAGGCCCCGCTGCTGCAGACGGCGACGGGGGATGTGAGCTTCAACGTTGACGCGCGGAAAGTGGAGACGCTGCCGCTAGACGGGCGCAACTTCATTCCGCTGGTGGCGCTGTCGCCGGGAGTGGCGCTGCCGGGCGGCGGGTCACTGCTGCCGCGCATCAATGGGAGCCGTCCGCGAACGAACGAATATCTGTTTGACGGCGTGAGCATGCTGCAGCCGGAACCGGGGCAGGTGGTGTTCTATCCGATCATCGACGGCATCGAAGAGTTCCGCTTGAACATCAATGCGTATTCGCCGGAGTACGGGCGGTCCAACGGGGGGACGGTTATCATTGGGTCGAAATCGGGGAGCAACGATTTTCATGGGACGCTGTTCGAGTTCTTCCGCAACGAGGATCTGAACGCGCGCAACTATTTCGCGCAGCCGGGCCCGAGACCGGAGTTCCGGAGGAATCAATACGGATTGACGTTCGGCGGACCAATCCAGCGAGACAAGACGTTTTTCTTCGCGGACTGGCAGGGCACGCGGCTGCGCACGGGATTGACTCGCTTCAGCACGGTTCCGACGCTGGCGCTGAGGCAGGGGGTGTTTTCGACGCCGATCTTCGATCCGGCGAGCGCGGGGAGGACGCAATTTCAGAACAACACGATCACCTCCGACCGATTCGACAAGATCGCAGTCCAAGTGCTGCAGCATTATCCGCTGCCGAATCTGCCGGGAACGGCGAACAACTTCGTGCGCACCAGCGTGGAGCCGGACAATCAAGACCAGTTCGACACGCGGCTGGACCGGTACTTTGGCGCGCGGCATCGCGTGTTTGGACGCTATTCCTGGTTTCGCGACGATGACAACCCGGTCACTCCGCTGCCCGACGGGAGCGGCGCACTCACTTCGGGAGTAATCGGCCACACCATAACTCGCGGCGATCAAATTGTTGGGGATTACGACTGGAGCCTGTCGCCCTCGATCCTGAATCAGGCGCGTTTCGGGTATACGCGGCGAACTTCCACCGGGACAGCGCTGCAAAATGGCGATATCGCGGTGCCGGGCGTTCCGTCGAACTCTTTTCCGTCGGTACTTCCGATTTTCGCGGTGACTGGATTTCAGCAGATCGGCCCGCAGACCAGCGCGAATTCGAACTTCAAGACATCGGTGACAGAGTTTCTGGACACGGTCTCCATGGTGCGCGGAAGGCACACTCTGAAGTTCGGAACGGACCTCCGGCGCGAGGCGCTGGACGTGGTGCAGCCGCCGAATCCAACGGGGTTATACACGTTCAACACAACGGGGACCAACAAGACCGGGGTGGCGAACAGCGGGAATGCCGTGGCTTCGCTGCTGCTGGGACAGGTGAACGCGTTCACTATCGACATCCAGAACCAGGCGCTGCAGGAGCGAGCGCATATCGCGGAGTTCTTCATCGGGGACGATTGGAAAATCTCGGATCGTCTGACGTTGAACATCGGAACGCGTTACACCCTGAACTTTCCGTCGACGGAAGTGCACAATCACGGGGCGGTGTTCGATTTGAACACGCAAGCGCTCACGTTTCCACACACGGCGAGGGAAGTGGCGTGGGGCGACTTCGGTCCGCGCATGGGGCTGGCATGGCGGATCGGCGATGCGCTGGTGGTGCGCTCGGGATATGGAATGGTCTGGTTCGAGCAGACGGGCATCACCAGCCCGTTCACGCTTCCGCAATTTCCCTTCGTGCAAACGGTGGGGCTGCAATCGCAGGACAATCTGAACGCCGCGTTCGCTCTGGCGAACGGGCCAACGGTGCAGGTGATGCCTCCGAATGCGAATTCGGGGCTGGGCCAGGGCGTGTTCGGCACGGACCGGCGCGTAGGCTCGGGCTATTCGCAGCAGTGGAACTTCACGGTGCAGAAAACGTTTGGGAGAGATTTGAATTTGGAGGTTGGCTACCTGGGATCGAAGAACACGCGACTGGGCGTGCCGGATGCCAACATCAACCAACTGCCGTCCGCGGACCTCGCGATGGGCGCCGCGCTGCTGGTGAAGGTGCCGAATCCTTACTTCGGGCAGATTGCCGCGTCGTCTTCGCTGGGCGGGGCGACCATTGGGCAGCAACAACTGCTGAGGCCGTACCCGCGCTTCACCACGGTGGCGCTATTCCGCGACAACGTCGGAAATTCGAAGTACAACGCGCTGCAGGCAAAGCTGGAGAAGCGCTTTTCGCACGGGCTGACGTTTACGTTCGCCTATACCTTCTCGAAGTTGATCGACGATGCTTCGAGTGTGTTCTCCAACACGATCTTTACAGGGCCCATTGCGAACACCGGAGTTGCGGATGCTTACA
>JAYTVY010000068.1:0-7207 GCA_043743755.1 Bryobacterales bacterium
CACAGCCTTTGATCGATCAAGTGTTGAAAGACGGCGACGCGGAACTGGCCGACCGTGTGCGGGTGGCGTTGAAAGTTCCGGCGCTCCAGAAGCGGCCCGACTCCAGCGAATCGCCGAGCGTCAATGAGGCCAAGGCGCTGGCGGACAAAAGCCTGCAGGCGGGCTATTTGAAAGACGCCGTGAAGTATCTCACGCTGGCCCATGAGTTTGATCCAGTGGACTTCAGCGTCATGCTGAAACTCGCCTGGACGTACAACATCCTGCACCAGGACGATCAGGCGATCGGATGGTTCAACCTGGCGCGCAAGTCGCCCGACCCTGCGGTGGCCGCCGAAGCCGAGCGGGCATGGCGCAGCTTGCATCCAAATTTTTCCCGGTTCCGAACCACCGCGTGGGTGTTTCCGTTCTACTCGACGCGCTGGAAAGACGCATTCGGTTACGCCCAGGTGAAGACCGAATATAAGCTCGGCGTTTTACCGGTGCGCGTTTACGTCTCCATGCGATTCATCGGCGACCTGCGGGGCGCCGCAGGCCCGGCCGCCGGCAATTCGCAGCCGCAGTATCTTTCCGAGGACTCCGTGATTTTCGGAGTCGGCGCCTCCACCAGTGCGTGGCATGGCGTCCGGGGATGGATGGAGGCCGGTGAGGCGGTGAAGTACGCGACCAGTCGAAAGGACGTGGGCACGGCGATTCCCGATTATCGTGGAGGGCTCGCGTATACCAAGGGCTTCGGCCACTTGCTGGGATCCGAGGGCGGATTCTTCGCCGAGAATAATTCGGACGCTGTATTCATCAGCCGTTTTCAGAAAGATTTCATCGTTTATTCGCAAACCCGCACCGGCTACACGGTGACGCCCCGCGCCCAGGCGTATTGGAACTGGAACGCCAGCGTGGACCGCCTGCGCCAATACTGGGCGAATGCCGTCGAGACCGGTCCGGGCGTACGATTTCGGGTAGCTGGATTGCCGCTGTTGTTCTCGGTGGATTTATTGCGTGGAGTGTACACGGTGAACGAAGGGAATCCGCGAAAGCCGAACTACTTCGATCTACGGGCGGGGTTCTGGTATGCGATTACAAAATAGCCGTCTGGGTCGCTTACGCTCGCGGCTCCGCTGGTGTACAGTTTTGCTGGCAGGCGCATGCGGCGCGGGGGACGGAGTGTGGGAACGCGTCCTGGGGTCGATCGGGGCGAGCAATCTGGTGATGATTCACTCCGGCGCGGGTGGAACCACGAAGCAGTGGCTGGACCGCATCGAGCACGGTGCATTTGTCATCCTGGAGGGCGAGTCCGAGCTGGCTTTGGCGCTGGGCATTCGGGCGACAGACAAACACGTAGTGGTGCGAAGCATTGTGGATTATCGCGCTCCCAGCTTGTCCATCGTCTGGGAGAAGGCAGCCGATCTTCACGTGTTCGACACTCCAAAAGAAGCCGTTGTATTCGCGGTAGAGCGCTGGCAGGGCGCACCGGTGCTGGCAGGCATCCGGCGCGGGACCGGCGCGGCGTTATGGGTGGCGGCGGCGCCAGGCAAGCAAGGCTATGAGCGCTATCCCTACCTGCTGCAGGCGCTCCTCGACCTGGGTTTCGAGCCGCCGTTTCGCTCCCGGCGGCTGTGGGCTTTTTTCGATTCCGCGTACCGCTCGCGCGTAGATCTGGAATACTTCGCCCAGCGCTGGCGTACCGCCGGCATCGCGGCTCTACACGTGGCTGCCTGGCACTATTTCGAGCGCGATCCGGCGAGCGATCAATATCTGCGGACCTTGATCGATGCATGCCATCACAACGGCATTCTGGTCTACGCCTGGATCGAACTGCCGCATGTCAGCGAGCGGTTCTGGGCGGACCATCCTGAGTGGCGCGAGAAAACGGCGCTGCTGCAGGACGCGCACCTGGATTGGCGGAAGCTCATCGACCTGACTAATCCCGACGCCCGCACCGCGGTTGCGGCTGGGACCCGGCAGTTGCTCGACTCATTCGATTGGGATGGAGTTAACCTCGCGGAGCTGTATTTCGAATCGCTGGAAGGCGCGGCGAATGCGGCTCGGTTCACGCCCATGAACGCCGGTGTGCGGAACGATTTCCTGAAAATCGCGGGCTTCGATCCGCTCAGTTTGTTCCAGGGCGGGGAACAGCCTCCCGAAAAGCTGCGGGCATTTCTCGACTATCGCGCCGGTCTCGCCCGCCGGCTGCAGGCTGAATGGATTGGTATCGTATCCCGCCCCAGCCTGGATCTGGTTCTGACGCACGTGGACGACCGTTTCGACACGCGCATGCGGGATCTGATAGGGGCCGATGCCGCAGCGGTTCTCCCGCTGCTCGATCGCCGTGAATTCACATTTCTGGTGGAGGATCCGGCCACTGTCTGGCACCTGGGGCCTGAGCGGTATCCGCAAATCGCCGCGCGCTACCAGCCGCTGACAGCGCATCCCGAGAAGCTCGCCATCGACATTAACGTGGTGGAGCGTTATCAGGACGTGTATCCAACCAGGCAGCAGACCGGCGTGGAGCTATTTGAGCTGCTGCATGTGGCCGCTGCCTCGTTTCCCCGAGTCGCGCTGTATTTTGAGAACTCGATCCTGGCGCCGGATCTTCCTCTGCTTTCCGCGGCGGCATCCAGCGTGATCAAGGGGGAGCGCGACGGCCGGCGTTTGACAATCGACTCTAGCCAAGGGGCCGGGGTGCCGTGGCGCGGCCCGGCGATGGTGGACGGCCGCGCGTGGCCGGTAAAAGACGCCAGCCTGTTGTGGGTCACGCCGGGCGCTCACGTCATTGAGCCCGCCGGCCGCGACGTGCCGGTCCACCTGCTGGACTTCAATGGCGATTTGCAATCGGCTGCCTCCATCCCCGAAGGCGTGGAGTTCGCCTACACGTCGGCATCGCGCGCGATTGCGATGGTAGACCAGCGGCCGGCGCGGGTTGAAGTGGACGGCTCGCCGATGCTCGCGCCGGTATGGGACGCCGCTGGGAAGTGGGCGATCCTGCTGCCTCGCGGTCAACACCTGGTTTCCATACTCGGCACTCCCGCTGTCGCCCGCGTACCATAGAGTACATGGGCAAAGGCGCGGCCGCGCTGGCGTGCGTGGTGCTCGGGATCGCGGCGGCACAGACTACACATCTGCGCATCTCCGTCAAACTCGCCCAGATTGACATCAAGGTAGCCGACTCCAAAGGCAATCCGGTTCCGGGATTGACCGCGGCGGATTTCGAACTGCAGGTAGACGCGAAAACCCAGAAGATCACGCACTGCGATTATATTTCCGGGGCCGCCCCGCGGCAGAGACCGTCCGGCGTTGCGTCCACGGCGGCGGGAATCGTGCCGGCGGCATTGCGGCCGGAGGACGTCGGCCGCACCATGGTTATCTTCGTGGACGATTTGTCGCTCGCTTCCGAGAGCGTCCCGGCGATACGCGCCGGTGTGCGCAAGGTGATTGAGCGGGACATGCAGCCTGGCGATCTGACGGCCATCATTCGCGCCAGTGCCGGCCTGGGCGCGCTACAGGATTTCACGACGGATAAGGAACAATTGCTGGCCGCGGCGGAGCAGATCCGTTGGAGCCCGCACGGGAGCGGCGGAGCCGCTGCCTATCACGCCATCGGCATCGACGCGGTGCGCGATAAAGGCGAACGCGGACTCGACCTGGAACGCACGCGAGGGGAGACCTTCGCCGTCGCGGTAGCCGATGCACTGCGCCGCGTGATCCGGGGCATGGGCCAGTTGCCTGGACGCAAAGCCCTGGTTCTGTTGTCGGATTACATGCCGCTTGGGGCCGAGGAAGGTATGCAGACGCTTGCCGGCCAAGGTCAGGCAGCGTTGACTGGGGACTTCCGAAACGTGGTTCTTGCGTCCATCCGGAGCGTGGTGGACCAAGCCGCACGGTCCGGCGTGGTTATCTACGCGGTGGACACGCGCGGCCTGAAGAGCCTGACCATGAGTGCCGCCGACCGCTACGACCCGTACGCATTGAGCGCTCGAATGGATCAAGGAACCGTCCTGGAACTGAATCCGATCTGGGACATGACCGCTCCCCGGCGCGCCGAATACATACGAGGCCAGCTGGGAAGCGAGTTTCTGGCGCGAGAAACCGGCGGGTTCATGATCTATGAGGCGAATGACATTGCGCATGCGATTGAACGCGCGTTTGCCGATCTGGAGGGATACTACGCGCTGGCGTTCACACCCTCCGAGGAAATATTCGAGCCCACCCGCATGGGTGAAATGAAATACCGGCGGATCCGAGTGCGGGCGGTCAAGCCGGGTCTCCGCCTAAGATATCGCACGGGGTTCTATGGAGTACCGGATGAGGAGACTGGGTCCGGGGCTTCGCGCGGCGAATTCGGCCTCAACTCGGCTCTGGACTCGCCTTTTCGGGTGGCCGGTGTTCCCCTGGATCTGGATTGCGCGGTGCTGACGGCAGCGAAGGACCAGGCCTTGGTACACGTACTGTTGCGGATCGACCCGCGAAATCTGCCGCTCCAAGGTCCGCTGATTAACCGGTCGGCCATCATCCATTTGCTGGTGCGAGCTTACAACGCGAGCGGACAGGCGCAGGACGGTGGTATTGATCAGCGGTTGCGGGTGAGCCTGAACGAGGAGGGGTACAACCGCGCGATGAAATATGGGCTGGTATACGCCACTAACGTAACTGTGAGCAAGCCCGGCGCTTACGTGGTTCGCGCAGCGTTGCTGGACGAGGCGCGGGAAGAACGCGGGACCGCCAATCAATTCGTTCTTGTTCCGAACGTGGCCAAGAGCCGGCTTGCGCTTTCCGGTTTGATGCCTTCGGCTTCGTTCGCGAAGCAAGACGACGTGACGCCGGCCGAGAAACCGCGTACGCTGGCCCCCGGCGAGCGCGAATCGTTCGCTTTTGTCGTGTGGAACGCAGGGCAAAAGGACGCGCTGCGCATCCGGACGCGACTAATCCGCGACGGGACGCTGGTTTGGGAGAGTCCCGAGGCGCCTCTTGAAGCGCGCGCCAAATCCGTCGGTGGTAAAGTGATCGCGAGGGCGGACCTGCTGGTTCCCCAGGGCACGGCGCCCGGCGAATATCAGATGCAAGTAGAGGTGCGCGACACTTCCAAGAAAGGCGGTCAGCCAGCCGTCGCCGAGCAGTGGGCCCGTGTGGGAGTCCGATAGCTCTCACTCCTCAGGCCGCGACAGGCTAAAATGAGGAACACGCATCCCGTGTTCCTCGTATAGCATCTAAGCGCCAGCGAGGCACTGGAAGAGAACTGCGGATATGAAACCGGCAACCGAGTCGAGCGAGCCCCCCACGAACTCCAACGGGTCGCCGGAACCCGCCATTTCCGCTGAGCTCATTCGGGCGCAACTCGAGAAGATCCTGGCGAGCCCGGGATTCGCTAATGCGGAGCGACTGAGCAAGTTTCTTCGCTATACAGTGGAAGAATCGCTTTCCGGGCAGTCGGACAAGCTGAAGGAATCCTTCCTGGGCGTGGAAGTGTTTGGACGCAGGCCCACGTATGACCCGCGGATGGACGCCGTGGTTCGTACCGAAGCAGTGAAACTGCGCGTGCGGTTGAAAGATTACTACGCCGGTGAAGGCCGCGAAGACGCGCTCTTTATCGACTTGCCCAAGGGTGGCTATGTTCCGGCATTCCGCTGGCGCGAGAAGGCCACGGAATCTGTAAGCGTGGTGGCAACTCTGACCACGGTCTCTTCATTTCGATGGCAGGTGGCGCTCGCGATTGCAGGCGTGGCCGTGATCATCGCATTAGGCTGGTTCTTTGCGCAGCGGCGCTGGCGCATGGACGCGCGGGGGCAGGAGATATCCTCCATTGCGGTGCTGCCGTTTACCGATATGAGTCCCGAGCGTAATCAGGAATATTTCTGCGACGGCATGACGGACGAGATTATCGACACCCTGGCCAAAGTTGGGGGCTTCCGCGTGGTGGCGCGGACGTCGTCTTTCGCGTTCAAGGGCAAGCAGCAGGACATCCGCGAGATCGGGCGCAGGCTAGGAGTTGCCGCCGTGCTGGAAGGCAGCGTGCGCAAGGATGGCAACCGCCTGCGAGTAACCGCTCAATTGAATAGCGTCGCGGATGGATATCACTTGTGGTCCGAGACGTATGAGCGCGAGCTGAAGGACGTGTTCGCGCTGCAGGATGAGATCTCGCGTTCCATCGTCGATACGCTGCAGGTGAAACTGGCCAGCGGACGCACCGGACGCCTGGTGAAACCGCCGGTGGATCTGGCCGCCTACGATCTGTACTTGCAGGGTCGCTATCACTGGAGCCGCTGGCGTACGGAAGGCGCCGAGAAATCGACGCAGTATTTCGAGCAGGCCATTGCCCGCGATCCCAAGTATGCCGCCGCGTGGGCGGGCCTGGCGGATTCCTACGCATGGCTCGGATTCTTCGGCGCACTGCCGCCCAACCAGGCGATGCCCAAGGCTCGTGAAGCCGCGCAGCGCGCGTTGGCGCTGGATGATTCTCTAGCCGAGGCCCATACGTCGCTGGCGTACGTGAAGACCTTGTACGAGTTCGACTGGGCGGGCGCGGAGAGGGAATTCCGGCGGGCCATCGAGTTGAACCCCGGTTACGCGGAAGCTCATTTCGGCTACGGCATTTCCTGGTTTGCGCCCAAGGGACGCATGGAGGATGCGGTCCGGGAGATGCAGCGTGCGCGAGATCTGGATCCGCTTTCGCTTCCGGCCAATACCTATCTTGGCCTCGCCCTGCAGATGGACGGCAAACTCGACGATGCTATTCGCCAGCTAAAGAAAACTCTGGACCTCGACCCCGCATTTCTCGAAGCGCATGCGATCCTGGCGGGCGCGTACATGGATCGCGGCTTGTCAAAGGATATGTATTCGGAGCTGGACACCATGAAGCGTCTCGCCCCCGGCGTGAGAACAGATCTGCTGTATGCCAACTGCTTCGCGGTGAGCGGCCGGCGTGCCGAGGCTCTTCAGTTGATCCATAAGGGGGAAGATCTGCGCAAGAAGATCTACGTGCGGCCCACCACCATCGCCCAGGTTTACGCGCAACTGGGCGACAAGGAGCACGCTTTGACCTGGCTCGAAACGGCGTATACCGAACGCGACGGACTGCTGGCGTTTCTCAATTCGCAGCACGTGTATCGCGGATATCGTTCCGAGCCGCGATTCATCGCGCTGATTCGCAAGATTGGCTTGCCCGAGTAGGTGGTAGGGACGGGCAGATTCGAACTGCCGACCTGTCGCTTAGGAGGCG
>JAYTVY010000069.1:0-4524 GCA_043743755.1 Bryobacterales bacterium
CCCGAAGGACGCGTCATCGTGAATTTTATGAATGGCCGCTGGAGGTTGCTGCGCGCCAGTTCACTGGTCTGCAGGCGCTCCACTTCCTTCTTGCGCGACGTCACCTGGCTTGACCGCGTGCCCGCCGAGAAGCGCGCGATGAACTCATTCAACTGCGCAATCTTCTTCTCGCGCTGGCTGTTCTGATTCTCGATCGTCGTGCGGATCTGCGTCTTCTGCAGCACCATGTCGTCATAACCGCCGGTGTAAGTAATGATGGTCTGGTAATCGATGTCGGCGATGTGCGTGCAGACGCTGTTCAGGAAGTGGCGGTCATGCGAAATCACGATTACCGTGCCTTCATGCCGGCTGAGAAACTGCTGCAGCCAGTGGATGGATTCCAGATCCAGATAGTTGGTGGGCTCATCCAGCAGCAGGGCTTCCGGCCGTCCGAACAGGGCTTGCGCCAGCAGCACCCGGACTTTCTGGCCGCCTTGCAGCTCGGCCATTTCGCGCTGGTGCAGTTTCTCAGGGATGTCCAGCCCGTCCAGCAAAATGGCGGCGTCGCTTTCCGCGGCATATCCGTCTTCTTCCGCCACCACGCCTTCCAGTTCTCCCAGGCGCATGCCGTCCTGATCCGTCAGCTCGGCCTTCGCGTACAGCGCTTCACGCTCTTCCAGAGCCTTCCACAGCCGCGCGTTCCCCATGATCACCGTATCAATCACCCGGTACTGGTCAAACGCGAGCTGATCCTGCCGCAAAATCCCGAGCTTCCGGGGACGCACGACGGCGCCCTTCTGCGGCTCGGAATCGCCGCTTAACAGCTTCATGAAAGTAGACTTGCCGGCGCCATTGGGGCCTGTCAGGCCATAGCGGCGGCCGGCGAAGAACGAGACCGTGACATCCTCGAACAGTACTTTGGCGCCGAAGCGCATGCTTATGTCGTTAACAGAAATCATGTGATTTGAACAGGGAAGATCCAGGAGGACCCGCACCACCATCATACCGCGATTCCCGATGATGGAATTCGCCTAGAAAGCGATGCGGCCCATTCTTCCCGCCCTGTAATCCTCTACCGCCTGCACCAGCTCTTCTTTCGTGTTCATGACGAAAGGACCGTAGCTGGCCACCGGTTCACGAATCGGCTCACCGCTGAGCACCAGGGCCGTGGTGTCCTGACGGGCTTCGAGTGAGATCTTCTCCCCTTCGGGATCCAACAACGCGAGCTTGGCTTCGCCTTCCAGCACATCCGACCCGTTCAGCAGCAGGCTCCCCTTGAGCAGAACCACGGTGGAATTGAAACCGGCGGGTAGCGCCAGCTCCGCGCTCTGGCCGGACTTCAGCCGCACGTCGTAGAGATGCACCGGCGTGAACGTGCTGGCCGGGCCTTTGGCGCCGTGGAGTTCGCCCGCGATCACGCGCGCATAGCCGCCCTCGCCGCCGAGGTCCACCGTCGGGATCTGGCTCGCGGTCAGTGTCTGGTAGCGAGGCTCGGTCATCTTGCGCGCCTTCGGCAGGTTCACCCAGAGCTGCACCATCTCCATTGTGCCGCCGCTCTTGGCGAACTCGGGGGTCTGCTTCTCTTCGTGCACTACACCGGATCCGGCGGTCATCCATTGCACGTCGCCCGGCCCGATGGTGCCCGCGTTCCCGCCTGAATCGCGATGCTCCAGGCTGCCCTGATAGACGATGGTCACGGTCTCAAATCCACGGTGCGGATGCTCGCCGACGCCGCGCGGCTGATTCGCCGGCGGGAAAACCGTCGGGCCCGCATAATCCAGCATCAGAAACGGACTGATCTCTTCCTCCAAGCCATTGGATGGGAACAGATTACGCACGTGGAACCCATCGCCTACCCAGTGTGTGGAACCGCTTTCGAAAACGCCCTTCGCCTTCTTGTTGTTTGCCATAAGTTGTCTCGATATCGAGATATTAGTTAGATGCGCGAGAGTGCCGCTGGGATTCGACTCGCGCGGTATGAGACGTCCTCCGGCAGCATAGGAAGCTTCCTTCCTGCTATCCTGGAGATTACTCCCGCCTCGGACCATCACCTTGAAAATCGGTTTTGTCAGCCTCGGATGCCCCAAGAACCTCGTCGATACGGAGGTAATGATGGGCACGCTGGTGAAGCGCGGGCACCAGCTCACGCATCAGCCGTCGGAAGCCGACGTGATTGTGGTCAACACCTGCTCTTTCATCGACCCTGCCAAGCAGGAGTCGGTGGACACCATCCTCGAGATGGCCGAGTTCAAAAAGAGCGGGAATGCGAAACGGCTGATTGTCGCCGGCTGCCTGGTGGAGCGTTATCGCGCCGACATCCAGCGGCAGCTTCCGGAAGTGGATGCGGTCCTGGGCACTAATGAGCTGGAAAAGATTGTCGCGTTGTGCGAAGGCGACGCCGCCGCATCGAATCCGTTCGAGCCGTATCTTTATCATGACCTGACGCCGCGGATTCTCTCGACGGCCCGGCACACCGCTTACGTGAAGATCGCTGAAGGCTGCGATCATCCCTGCACGTTCTGCGTGATCCCACAGTATCGCGGCAAGTTTCGCAGCCGGCGTTTCGAATCGGTGGTGGTGGAAGCCACGCGCCTGTTCTCGCAAGGCGTCCGCGAGATTAATCTGATCGGGCAGGATACCACCTGCTACGGCGAAGACCTCGGTATGAAGGACGGGCTGGCAACGCTGCTGGCGCGGCTGGCGCGGATTGAAACGGCGCACCAGAAGTGGATTCGCTTCCTTTACTGCTACCCGAATAAGATCACGCAGAAACTGCTGGACACCATTGCGGAACATCCAGCCCTGGTGAAGTACATCGACATGCCGCTGCAGCATGCCAGCGCTCCGGTGCTCAAGCGCATGAAGCGCGGCGCGCATGGCGACATTTTCCTCACCTTGCTGGGGCGCATTCGCGCGACCGTTCCGGGCGTGGCGATTCGGACCAGTATGATTGCCGGATTTCCGGGTGAGACCGATGCGGACTTTGAAACACTCTGCGATTTCGTGCAGGCCGCGCAGTTTGACCGGCTGGGCGTCTTTTCTTATTCCGATGAGGACACCAGCGCGAGTTTTCACCTGGATCAAAAGGTGGACGCGCGCACCATCTACAACCGTAAGCGCCGTCTGATGGCGCTGCAGCGCAAGATTTCGCTCGCGCGCAACCGGTCGCTGATCGGGCAAGAGTTCGACGTTCTCGTCGACGGGCCATCGGGCGAGACGGATCTGCTGTGGGAAGCGCGCCTCCCTGGGCAGGCGCCCGAAATTGACGGCGTTTGCTACATAAACGATTTTCCCGAGGGCGGGGAACCCCGGCCCGGGCAGTTCCGGCGGTTTCGAGTGAGCGAGGCGCACGATTACGATCTGGTGGGAGCGCTGGTGGACTCCGGCTTCGATGTCCCGCCTCCGCCGGCGGCATTCCCCATCCTGGCGGCGCCGCGGGTGCACTCCACGCCTGTGGGGCGGTAGGCTGGCGTTCGATAATTGGAACGATGAAGTGTCCGATCTGTAAAAAGACGGTAGCTCGCGGAGACCAGCACTTTCCGTTCTGCAGCGAGCGCTGCCAGCTGATCGATTTGGGTAACTGGGCGTCCGAAAAATACGTCGTTTCCACGCCTGTTCAGAAACCCCAGGAAGACGAAGAAGCCGAGTGATCAAGTTCATCGCGCGGGTGGTGGGCACATGGTTCGGATGCGGGTACGCGCCCTTTGCGCCCGGCACGGTTGGCTCCGGCGCCGCCGTGCTCATCGCGTTCGGGCTGCATTATTGGCTGATGTGGCCGCCCTTTGTGTTCATCCTGCTCGCGGCCACGTTGATTGTACCGGGCGCGTGGGCGGCGGGCGTGGTGGCTCGCGATATTGGGATGGAGGATCCCAACCTGGTGGTTGTGGATGAAGTAGTGGGGCAGTGGATCGCCATCGCCGGAGCTACCACGCTCAATTGGAAATCGTGGCTGGGCGCGTTTGTGTTGTTCCGGATCATCGACGTCTGGAAGCCGCCGCCGATTCGCAAGCTGGAAGAGCTTCCGGGCGGCCTCGGCATCGTGGCCGATGACATCCTGGCCGGAGTTTACGCCGCACTTGTTATATTTGGAGCAGGGTACTTCAATCTCTACTGATATGGCTTCCAAGAAAGACTCCAACGGCCGGCCCGAGATTTCCAGCGTGTCGCCGCTGGCTGCCATCCCCGGCGGAGAATTTCAGATCCGCGGGAAAGGGCTGGCGAGAGCGCAGCGCCAGCGGGTGACCATTGGCGACGTGAGCGCGCCGATTGTGGTGGGATCGGATTCCTACGTCATCGTCAAGGTTCCCGAAGGCGCGGGCGCGGGCGATCTCATCGTCGAAACAGGCAACCAGGCCACGCCGGCTTACACGTGCGAGATTGCTATTCAGATCGCCGATAATCTGTATCCCGTCGGCAATCCCGCGGTGGATTCCGCGGGCAACCTATACGCCACGTTCAGCGGATCGCGCGGGCAGAAGACTCCCGTGGCGGTTTACAAGATCGATCTCAACTACACGCCGCGGCCCTTCGTCACCGACATGATGA
>JAYTVY010000070.1:0-2539 GCA_043743755.1 Bryobacterales bacterium
TTACTCGCTGCGCAGCGCCACCATCGACTTGCTTACCGAACAGGCCGCGGCCTTTTACGACTATCACAAGAAGAAAATGTTTCTCCTGGAAGGCAATACAGGTCCCGAGGAGCGCGTATCGCTGGCGCATGAGTTGGCTCACGCCCTGGCGGATCAGAACTTCCGGCTGGACCGGTTCATCCGTGGCGGCATGGAGAACGACGATTCTTCCACCGCGCGCCTCACCGTGATGGAAGGCCAGGCGTCCTGGCTGATGGCGGCATGGGCCTCGCGCCGCGGCGGCGGCGCGGACGTGCCCCCGCCCGAGGCCTTGAAGTTGTTTGCATCCAGTTCACTCGAATTGGGTCCCGACCGCTACCCCGTCTTCGCCGGCGCGCCGCTCTATATTCGCGAGTCGCTGATGTTCCCTTATCGCGAAGGCATGCTTTTCCAGAACGCCGTCTTCGAAAGACTGGGGCGCGAAGGCTTCGCCGAAGTGTTTCGACGCCCGCCTTCCAGCACGCGGCAGATCCTTCATCCCGAGGACTATTTTGCGCGCCTAACACCGGTGATCCCCACAGCCCCCGCCATCGAAGACCGGAAAAGCTTTCGCCGCCTCGCCGACGGCGCGCTCGGCGAATTCGATATTCGCGTCTTGCTGGAACAGTACGCGGGCAAGGAAATCGCCGCGGAGCTGAGCCCGCAACTAGACGGCGGATTCTTCACGCTGCTGGAACACAAACGCGAACACTTCCCCGTTTTGGCTTTCGCCGTCACGTGGAAATCGCCCGGCGCCGCGCGCGAATTCTTTGATCGGTACGCCAAAATCCTCCAAGCGAAATGGACTACGTTCGCATTCACCGCGCCGTCGTCCGATGTCCTCAGTGGCTATGGCGACAGCGGCCCTTTCCGGGTCCGCCTTACCGGCGTCCGCGTGGAAGTGGTGGAAGGCCTCCCGGCGGGTTCGATACACTAAGAACAGGAGATTCCGATGCGCCTTTTCTCGACGGCCGCCGCCAGCCTGCTCATCGCGCCGCTCTTGTTGGCCGTGACGCCGCCAGTTCCCCGCCCCGCCCCTGAGTTCGTGATCCAGCTCCCCGGAGGCGACCAGAGGCTGCTCAGCAGCTATCGCGGCAAGGTTGTCTGCATTGAGTTCCTGTACACCACCTGCCCCCATTGCCAGCACGCCTCGCAAGTGTTCGGCAAGCTCTTCAACGAGTACGGTGCGCAAGGTTTTCAGCCGCTGGGCGTCGCTTTCAACGATATGCCCGCCATGCTGGTCCCCGAGTTCATCAAGAACCTGAACCTCACGCATACAGTTGGCTTCGCCGACCGCGACAAGGTTCTCGATTTCCTGGGCATCTCCGTGATGGAGCGCTTCGTAGTCCCGCAGCTCGTCTGGATCGACAAGAAGGGCAACATCCGCTCCCAGACACCCCCGCTGGGAGAGCAAAAGCTGCTCGAGGAACCCTACTGGCGCGAAATGATCGAAACCCTGCTGAAAGAGCCGGGCCCCACGGTTCGCAAAACAGCCGCGCAGCACACCACTGCCAGGGCGAAAAAGCTATAATGATCCGTAGCGCGCCCGTAGCTCAGTCTGGATAGAGCGTTTGCCTCCGGAGCAAAAGGTCGTAAGTTCGAATCTTACCGGGCGTACCACTTTCACCACCTCAACCGCGCGGCCAGTTGCTGCCCCCATAGCCGCACCCTCTGATTGCGCCGGATATATAAGGCTCCGCATAGCAAGAAAATTACCAGCGACAGCAAGGCCGCCAGATTCAGTAGTTCACTGACAACTGATAACATCAGTAACGCTATCGACCGCCCGCTACACCCCCATCAGACAGCATTAGACCTGAGCCCCCTTTAATCCCCGCTGTAGTCCGGCTCCGTCAGGCTAACCTGAAGATGTGAAGCGCTGGGCCAAAGTCCACTCCCGTCTCGAACTCGGCTCCCGACAGCAAGTAACTCGCCTGGGCCTCTGGTTCACTCTCGCCTGTCTGATTGTCGGTCTCGCAGCCTTCGCATCAGCCAACAATCTGCTCTTCCTCATCCTGGCCGCCATGCTCGCCACCCTCATGGTGTCCGGGTTCATCAGCCGCCTTTCGCTGGCCGGCCTCGAAATGGAGTTTCTCCTTCCCGAGCATCTGGCCGCGGGCCGCACGCTCACCGGACGCATCGTGGTCCGCAATGAAAAGAGCTGGATGCCATCCTTCTCCATCCACCTGGCGGCGCCTCCCGACAGCGGCCTGCGTGCGCCCATCTACTTCCCTGTGATCCCCGGCGGCGCCCGAATCGAAGAACCGGTGGAGTTGTTCTTCTCGCGCCGCGGCTCTTACCGCGAAAACAGTTTCCGATTCTCCACCCGCTTCCCCTTCGGCTTCACCGAGCGCCGTATCAATGTCCTGCTGCGACGCGAGGTCCTGGTTTATCCCTCCATCGATCCCAAACCCGGCTTTGACGATCTACTGCTGTCCATCACCGGCGACATCGAATCGTTCTATCGCGGCACAGGTCACGATTTCTACCGCATCCGTCCCTACGAAGCCCTCGAAAGCGC
>JAYTVY010000071.1:0-6219 GCA_043743755.1 Bryobacterales bacterium
CACCACTGCACTTCGCCGAACTGCAGGAAAGGCGCGATCCCGGCCTCCACTTCAATCTGCGCCATATCGCGATATACCTGCTGCCAGAACGCCGTGCTCTGGGGCGAGAAATTGGTCTGCAGCGCCGGCGTATTCAACAGAACCGCGGCCTGGCTTGGATACCTTTGAGCGATCCCCGCGGAAGGCGCGGGGTCGCCATGCTGCAGTTCCATGCTGAAGGCGCAGGTCACGCTTATACCGAAACCCTCCAGCGCACGAAAGAAGCTACGGCTCCAGTCTCGCGCGGCCCGGTTGATTCTCGGAATGGCGTTCAGGTCCGTCCGCCAGTCGCCGTCGACGCCGCCCGCGAACGTCGCTCCCGAGATCGCGATGCTCAGATTCTGAGTAGATCCGCTAGTGGCCAGCGTGAGCGCATTTCCATCCACGCCCATGGCCCGGGCAAGAATGCTGAGTTGTCCACCCGTGGCTACCGCGCGAATAGCCGTGTACCCGCGATTCATCTCCAGCGCAAACGCCGTCGCGAGCGTCTCTACTGTATCCCCGGTCAAGTTCAGGTGCTCGATGGTGGTGATCGCATTCGGTTGGTCCGTCCGCGCAATGAAGAGTTGAGTGATCGCATTCGGATCGGGCGTTCCCGTGAACGTCACCGTCGCCGAGGCATATTCATGGCCCTGCCGCACCAGTTCGTAGAACCATAAGGCTCCCGCGTAGTGATTCACGCGGCCGCCGAACCCGAGCGAGTTCATGATCCAGGCCGTCCGCTCGGGCGCCAGCGCGATGGAATGGTCCGTATCCCAATCGGTGGCCAGCGCCAGTGTCTCCTGGCGTGGAATTGCCGGCACCTCGGACGCGATCTCGGCGAGTTCGAACGCATCGAGGTAGAATACTGTCCCCGCCGCTCCGGCATGGGTGGCGATGATGGTATGCGTACCCTCACCAAGCTGCCCAAGCAGTTTTCGAACCAGCACGTCCTCGCCGGGAATTGCCAGGTTAAACAAGATCGCCGCTTGTCCGTCCAGCACCACGGATACCACGGCCGCGTTGGGCGCGAAGCGCGTCACCAGATACAACGCGTGCGTTTGCGCCGACTGATAGGTGAACCGTGCGCTGGCGCCAGGTGCGATCGTCGAACGGATCGTGCCCCCCGAAAAGTTGCCCGTCCCGGGCGACCAGGCCCCGCTGTATTGTGCGTCGGCCAAGGAGTCTTCCAGCCTTCGGCTGCCCGGCCCCGCGACGGCGTAGGCGCGCCCGGCGCCCGTAACGGTCCAGTTCAAAACCACCACCTGGAACTCGCTTCGGACGTACGCGCCGGGTTGCAGCTCGGCCGCGTACGTCCAGCGCATTTTCCGGATCGTCTGCGCCGGTACAGCGCCCAGTACCGGGTCCGCAAGCGATCCGAACGGCAGGGTCACCCGCCACTTAGTGGGTGATGTTCCTCCCGAAAATTGACGCGATCCCGCGTCCCACAGTTCGGTCCGGCTGCCCGAAACGAAGGTGTACGCGCCGATGCGGTTTCCGTTTGCTCCCGTGCCGCTCTGCGCCAGGCTGAGCGTGACGGTGGCGCCGTTCTGCACGGCGTGCATCGTCGGCGAGAAAGCATTTACGCCAGCAACGATGTTCTGAATCGCGAACTCCACCGTATCGCCGGCGTTCATCTGATACGGATAATGCTCGGTCAGGAACGCGATCCCGACATAGTCGCCCGCGGTCACGACGCCACTGAGCGTGAATGAGACGGCAGCGGGCTGGTACGCGCCCTCAATCGCCGCCGCGTGGCTCTTCAGGGGAACCTTGTAGACCTGTTCCCCCGTGCCGCCGTCCGCCCAGATCCGCAAAGACGGCCAGTCCACGGTCGGGAAAAGGTCCGAATCCATCGCGATGCAATTGGAGCGAGTCTCCTCGTACACTAGCGTCAGGCCGCTCAAATCTCCATCCGGGAGATTGCGGAACAGAGGATGCTCGTAGACGTTGTCGCGGTTCCATTCGATCACCGCCCAATCGAACTGCTGCCGCCATGACCCCGAGACCGTGAATCCACCCGGACTGGTTTCGCTCAGCGCCGCCACCGCCGATGGGCGCTGGAAGAAGCACTGCAGGTCCCGGTCCGGCCTCAATTTTTCGAGCGTCTCACCCATCACAATCTCCTCTTTTTGTATTTGGTTTCTGCCAGTGGGGCGGCCTACAACCTGATGGTCACCGTCAAATCCCGGCCCGGCAAGGTATCCGCCGTCTGAGACACCGCCACGATATCGAGGCCAATCCGCGCTCTCACGGCCAGCGGCCCCAATGCGAATCCGTCCACGACATTCGACACGGACGTCCCCACTGGAATCGTCAGAGCGCAGTACGCCGAGCCATTCTGCGTCACCCGCAATTGGATCGGCGTGCCGGTGGACGGCGCCTTCACCACCGCGAAGACATCTCTCACCGAGTGCGCACGTTCCACCACCAGCGTTGCGGCCGCATTCGTCTGAATTGCGAGGAGGCCCTCCACCTGAACGGAAAGCTGCCCGCCGGAGAGCGTACGCAATCCCCCGTCGGCGGTACCCGCAAACGATAAGCGCGCCACATCGCTGTTACCTTTCGAATTGGTCACGAACAATTCGGCCGCGGCAACCCGCGCGTCTTCGAGCGGCGCCGGATAGGAATAGCTCCCGCTCGCGGGGCTTCCAAAGAAATCCCGCGGAAACGGCAGCACGAAGCTCTTTTTCTCCAGGAAATACACCTGTGACTGCGCGGCGTGACTGGCGGCCGTAGAGCCGTGCGATCCTCGATTGACCTGAAACGACGCACCCGCATTCAGCACCTGCGTGATGAGCAACACCTCCGCGCCAATCTGCACGAGGTCGCCAATCTGCGCGCTGTTCGAGGGAGTCACAGCGAGGCTTCCATCGCCGGCGGCCGCCGCGGAGGACAACAGGGTGGTGGACGGCCCGTGCAGCTCGTCCCAGAACGCCACCGTCAGCGTACCGGCCTCCACGGTACGCGTATTCGTGAGGCTTTGGAACGATACGCCCGCCACTTCTAATGAGCCATGACCAGTGGGCGCCACCGCGAATGACGGCTTGCCTGGTATGTCCGCGTCGCTCGACGTGCCGCCATCGCCGGTGATTCGCCACCGCGTCAAAGGACACAACTCGAAGGCGCATTCCTCGTCTCGAACATTGGCCGATCTTCCCGAGATTTCCACGGTGGCCCCGTCCCGGTTGGGCGCTTCGAACGACAGCGGCGATGCACTCCCGGTGGCGCCGAATTGCCACGCGGAATCCGCCACCACGAAGAAACTGGAAGTGTCCGGTTGAATGTCCCATTGTGTTTTGAGCGTGAGCACCGTGACGGTATTCGATAGCACCGTCCTTTCCTGCCCCGCCCCAGCGCCCCTGGTCACGCGCACCGTCGCGCCCCGCAACTCGTTCGCGAGCATCTGCAGCGTGCCGTTGCCGATGGTGTTCGCGGAATGGGTCTCCACCGCCGCTTCGGGCTGTAATTCCAGACGCCAGTAGAAATTCGCATGATCGAAATTATGATCCGGCGGCCCCTTCAGCTCGGCTGTAAGTCCCGTGTCCGTAAACTGGGCCGCTACCGCGACATTTTCCGCGATTCGAAGCAATTGAGAGGGCGTGGCTCCGCGATACACGTGAAAGCCCGCTGTGGCCGAGGGGAAGCTTAGATTTTGGAGTGTAACGCGGTTCGTGTTGGATCCCGCCGGAATCTCGGCCTTGATGGTGAACGAGAGCCCGCTTTCCCCGCCCGACATGTCCACCGCGCTCACGCCGTAGTACAGCTTCAGCGCGCCGGCCAGCGAGCCTCCCGCCGAATCAATCACAGGATTCAGGCTCACCAGCGGTACGCTCAGCCCAGCCGGCAGCGCATGGTCAGGCGGGGTGAATCCAACCGAAAGATAAACCGCGACCGAGCCGTCCGCCCCCTGCCGCGTTTGCTCTTGAATATCGAACTGCTCCACGCCATTGGAGTCTAGAACTCCACCCACCAGGGGACGCGGAAGGCCGGTCTCAAATCCCGGCTGTCTGCCTGTGCCCGCTCCGCTCCCACCGCTTCCGGAGTACCAGGCGTCGTCGTGAATCTGCGCGGTTATGGAGGCCGTCCGGTAATTCCCCGCGGGCGCGAGGCGCGCCACGCGAAATGGCTGCCGCTGGAATCCTTCCTTCGCGTACGTCATGGTGATCAGGTCGCCCGGCTGCAATCCGACGGCTCGAACGCTGGTCTCGAATTCGACATATATGTTTCCCGCGACGCTGCGGTTCAAAGCCAGCGACATCGCCCGGCGCGCCTGGTCGAAGTTTGGAAGAGCCAGCGCCGGCAGGGTGGCCGTGACTTCCTGCCCGCTCGACAAAGCGTCGTTTACGTCCACAATCGAAAGGCTGTCCTGCTGGTACTCGTTGAATTCATCCTGAAACTCAACCGTGAAACGATTCGGCGTGTCCGCCGTGCTGCGTGACCACGTTCGCAGCGCCGCCTCCCCATTGGACCGGCGTATTATGCCCGAACGGCTGCCGTCTCCAAACTCGTAAGCCGGCCATCCGCCGTTCAGTGCCTGCGCGCTATTGCCCCCCGGCGCCTGCGCCGGCTGCTGTTCCGCCATGGCTCCCTCCTGCCGCAACCGCAAGAGGCCGGCGGGACTGAACACCAGATACATCGCCGCCGCATTGCGAATCCCCCGTACCATGTCCGCCGCGCTGCGCGAGCTGGTCAAGATCAGATTGCATCCGTAACGCGGAACCAGTGTCGGATTCCCGTGCAAGTCCACCGTGGGAACCGGTTCATCGCAGCGTGCCGCCACCGCCGCGAAGCTCGCGATGTCCAGCTCCGCCGCCCGCCATCCGCTGCGGCGCAGAATGTCCAGCAGCACCCAGGCTGAATTGTTCGTGAATGCATCGCCCAGGTACGTCCCGGCCGAGTCATATCTCGGCAGCTTCATCCCTTGAATCAAAACATCGATCCTCGGCAGTGCCTGTCCATCGGAAATCCTGTTCGGCGTCACCACCGACAACACCGCCATGCTCCCGTAGGGATCGCCCAGCGCGAAGTCCGGATTGAAATTTCCGGAGCGCGTCCCCGGACCAACCAGGTTGTACCAGCCGGTGGCCGTCATGTTGCTGTTCGGTTGTCCCGCTGGAATCTCAATGCCATTTACAATCACCTTGACCACGCCCGTGATCTCACCGGCCCCCAGCAGTACTTCCATGTGCGTCAAATTTCCGTCGTTGCGGGCGAACACCACTGGAGGCTGATACCAACCGGTGCCATACGCCAGTGGAACGAAGTCGTTGTAGCGCGCTTCGTTATCCAGCGGGACCGAAAGATGCGATCCTTTCTCGCCAAAGCTGCGCACATTCACCGACGGCGGCACGAACTCGATGCCTCCGAACCTCCGCGTGACGCGCCCGGTGCTGTCCAGATCGAACATCCCGCGCTCCACGCACTGCGCCCGGCTGAAGTCGCAGCTCGTAAAGGCCGCCCCGCCGTTCAGGTTTCCCACGCCGCCGGTCTGATCGGCCGAGTATCCACACCGGTAGAAGGGCGAGAAGCGGCCTTTCAATCCGCCGTCCACCGCCTCCACCCGCTGCTGCGCGTCGCCCGGAAACATCCACGGACACCGGCGTTGAATCCGCGTTTCCGGCAGAAAGATCCGCTGCAGGTTCAGCCGGTTCGTGAAGCTCAACCGTAAGCCCGATTCATTCGACTCTTCCGCCGGATTTGCCACACCGCGGAAAACCACTTCCGTCTCCGAGAGCGCCGCCCCATTCCTTAAGTCGTAAAACAAGAACTGAATCGCGACCTGCGCCCCCTTCCATGCCACCCGGGCAAAGAAAGAATCCGCATTCGCCAGCGTGATGGAAACCTTCGAGCTTCCGTCCGCTCCTTCATCCGCCGTCGACTTCATCTCAAACAAGTTGTGGCTCAACACCCGCGCCGGATACGCGACGCCCGCCAGCGTCACCGCATGCGTGCTCCACCGCAGCGTATCGCCGGAAGGCAGGACGCAGTCAAACAAAAACAGCGGCGTCCCCGGTGCCTCGAGTTCCTTGAGATCGTTAATCGTCGGCATATCTAATCTGACTCGGCTTCATCCCCGTTCGTCCGGCGCCCGCTGTCTCAAAAACCACTCACAATCCGCACCACGCCTCCAACGCGCCCAACACTCTCCGCCACGCCCCCCAGCCGGTCCTCGTCAAACCGCGCCTTCCCATACACCCC
>JAYTVY010000072.1:0-5232 GCA_043743755.1 Bryobacterales bacterium
GCGCGCCCGAGTTGGCCGTCGAAATCGTCTCCCCGTCTGAATCGGCAATTGATCTTGATCGCAAAGTGGAGGCTCTCCTCGCGGCCGGCAGCCAGCAGGTCTGGGTGGTATACCCAGTCAGCCGCAAGGTTCGCGTCTTCCTTAGCGACGGCACATCGTACTCCCGCGGTAACGGCGACACGCTTTCGTTCCTGAGCTGCGAATTCCCAGCCGCGAAGCTCTTCGAAGATTAGGCTGCGACGCACGCCTACAGAACTCTGCTCCCGTTGCCGAATACAAGAACGGGGACCACTATGGACCAGAAGCACCGGCTGGGCGATTGGGAAGAGGTCTTCAGCGCCGTCCGGACACTCGCAACCGCGCCCGGCCTTCGGCATATCGTTGTGGTGCGGCAGAATCAAACTCTGCTTGGCGTGGCATGTCCGGAACGCAGCACGGTCAGGCCCGAATTTGTCGCCGAGGTGGAGCGAATCGTCCCTTCCGATGCCCGGCGCAACATCGCGGTAATCGCACCCACCCAGCCTAAAGTGGAAGCCGCCGACGTGAATGCCATCCCCGGAACTCTGGACGTGATTTCCATGGGGCGCGTCATTCCCTTCTTCGGAATGTTGATCGGGTTCACGTCTATCCAGCACCGCGTTTGGGTTTTCGATGGACAACCCGACGCATTCGTCGCCGGATGCCGGGATGCCGATCTTCTGATCATCGACAGCGCCGCGGGCGGCAGGCTTCCCACCAGATCGCTCGACCAGGCGGCCCCAGTGATGCGAAACGCCAACATCTTGATCCATGACCGCAAGACCGGCGGTCTCCGGGCAGTACGCCAGGCGGGAACATCCAAAGATCGGCTCGAATTCCGGTGCGCTTGATTTCAGGCAGACCCGTCAATCCATCTTCGTAATCGTCGCTTCTACCTCAAACTTTCGCATTGTCACCGGATCGTCGATAGCAGCCACCATCGTCGGCTTCCCGGGTGTGACCATGGCGGTGATTCCCACCCGCAGCTGCGCAACGGTTGGCGTGGGAGGACTCATTACAGCCCCCTTGTCGGGCTGAAGCAGCGTGCTGAGATCCAGATCCGCAATCAACGAAACCCGGCCGTCCACTTCCTTCAGGCGGGCATCGATATACACGCCAACCTCGGCATAGTTATACTGCGTGGCAATCTGAGGCGCGCCCGCACCGGGCTGGAACGATGCCGTCGCATAGGGGATCTTGTTCCCCGCCTTGACTGTTCCTTTCCCATTTGCGTCGATCAGCAGGATGTAGCGCCGCCCGATCTTGGCAGCCGCATCGCCCCCATCGTGGATATTAAACTCCACTCTGTACACCGCCGTACCGGCCGCCTGGCCCCACGCCGCCATACTCGACACCAACAGACTGGCGACACTCATCACACGAATCATGCGCATAGGCCGGAAGCCTCCTGGCAGACATGACGCCACCACGCCCTCAAGTGTGGAGATCGCGTCCCGCGTTAGAATAGTTCAGGCGCCGGAGGGGCGCCCCGCCCGAGAAAGAGGACCTCACCCTCTGCTGTTCCCGCAAGAACCGGTTCGCTGGAACTCCGGATTCCTTGCCGTTGTTCGGGCCTTCGGCAAGACAAATCTCAGGAGGAACACATGCGAACAGAACATCACAACCTGGAAGAATATCGGATTCGCGCCAGCCGGCTCATGAAAGAGCTGCGTAGCGACGATCCTGCAGCCGCGATTGAGGCAGCGCGGCGGTTTCAATCCCAGCCGTATTTCGCCGGCCATACACCCGGACAGATCCTCGGTGAACGGGATCAAGTGCAGCGTAAGCATGCCCTGGCGGTTATCGCGAGTGAATCCGGTTTTCGCGACTGGCTGCATTTACGTTCGTCGGTTGGCGACAGGCCCGCCGAAACAGGCTTCGATACAACCCAGCTCTTTCCCCCGCGTAACGCCGTTTTCTTGAATCACTGGTTTGCCCGCTACGAGCAAGCGCGGCAGGAGTTGGATGCGAATCCTGGACGATTTCTTTTTCCTTATCGCCACCAGTATGTTCTCTGCGAAGCTGGGCTGCTGGAAAATCTGGGCGTGGATGCAGCCGATCCCGACTGGGACCGAATTGGCCACGATTGGGTGAAGCCGCTGGATCATGAAGCGCGCGCGAGACTCGCGGTGCGGCTAGCTCGCGCCGTATCATGAACCGATGAAACGAATCCTGCTTTCCTGGCTGGTGTGCGCTGCCTGCGTCCTGTCAGCGGATGACGTCGCAGGGCATTATGTCTTGCGCGGCGTCATGGAAGTGGGTTCGGAGCTGCTGCTCCACCCCAACGGCACCTTCGAATACATGCTGGCTTACGGCGCATCCGATTATGAGGCTAAAGGGACATGGCGCAAGGACCAGGATGCAGTTGTTCTGAATACCGGAGGCTCGGAAGCGCCACCGTTTCGATTGCTAAAAAGCATGGCGTCAAAGACGGTGGGAATTCGAGTTTGGGTGGAAGCGCCGGGGGGCCGGCCCGTGCCGAATATCAAGGTAGGTCTCCGCACCGCCACCGGCGCGTCCGAGCAGAGCACCAACGCCGATGGGGCGGCCCTCTTTCCCCAAGCCGTATCCGCCCGCGCCGTGGTTCTGCGCGTTCCGGTGTACAGCCTGGTGTGGGGGCCGTTCGATCTGAATCCCGCGCACAACGAATTCCACTTCGAAGTGAACGGCGAGGCTATTACGCAAGTGAGATTCAAGGACGAGCGGCTGAAGATTATCGGCAAGAGTCTCGAAATGCTCTTCTGGGACAAGAATAAGCCGATGCTCTACGAAAGAGGACGATAAAAAAGGCGGCCCTCACGGACCGCCCTTTTCGCTCCACTCTCCCTCAAATCGAATCGCTAGCTACAACCGCTGGTCCCGCCGCAGTTCTCGCACTTATAACAGCTACCGTTGCGCGTCATCAGGCCGCCGCATTCCGAGCACAGCGGCGCGTCCGCCATGGCCAGGTCAAACGGCAGCGCCGATTGCGGATCGGGCTCGGTCTTGCGCAGCACCAGGGCATCGCCCGCTTCGGTGGCTGCGTATTCCGGACCGCAGAATTTCGCGCCCATCCAGCGGAAGATATAATCCATGATCGACTTCGCATACGGCACCTGCGGATTCCCGGTCCATCCGCTCGGTTCGAATCGAACATGGCTGAACTTGTCGACGAAGAACTTCAGCGGCACGCCATACTGCAGAGCGTAACTGATGCTGGTGGCGAAGCTATCCATCAACCCGCTGATGGTGGACCCTTCCTTCGCCATGGAGATGAACACTTCGCCCGGCGTGCCGTCCTCGAACAGGCCTACCGTGATGTAGCCTTCATGGCCGCCGATGGAGAACTTATGCGTCAGCGATTGCCGTTCGTCCGGCAGCTTGCGCCGAACCGGCCGGTAGACGATCCTCTCGGTGATGGCCGTCGTGGCGACAACCGATTTCTTCTCGCCTTTGCCGGTGCCGGAACTCATCGGCTGGGCGCGCTTCGATCCATCCCGATAGATCGCCACCGCCTTCAGCCCCAGCTTCCAGGACTCCAGGTAGGCTTCCATGATCTCCTCGGCTGTCGATTCCTCGGGCATATTGATGGTCTTCGAAATTGCACCCGAGATGAACGGCTGCACCGCCGCCATCATGCGGATGTGTCCCATGTGCTGGATGAATCGCTTGCCGTTCTGCGGCCGGAAGCTGCAATCGAATACCGCCAGATGCTCGTCCTTCAGCTCCGGCGCGCCTTCGATGGTGCCGGTGGCATCGATGTGGCTGACAATCTGCTCCACCTGCTCCGGGCTGTACCCTAGCTTGATCAGCGCTTGCGGCACCGTGTTGTTGACGATCTTAATGACACCGCCGCCCACCAGCTTCTTGTATTTCACCAGCGCGAGATCGGGTTCCACTCCGGTGGTGTCGCAATCCATCATGAACCCGATGGTGCCAGTGGGCGCGATCACCGTGGTCTGAGCGTTGCGGAAGCCAACCCGTTCGCCCAGCGTGTACGCGTGATTCCAGCACTCCACCGCCGCATGATACAGATCTTCAGGCACGCGTTTGCTGTCCACGTGGGCCATGGCCTTGCCATGCATCAGGATCACATCCAGAAAGCTCTCTTCATTGGCGGCATACCCTGGACACGGTCCCACCGCTTCGGCGATGCGCGCGCTAGTCAGATACGCCTGGCCGCACATTACCGCCGAGATTGCGCCTGCCCAATCGCGGCCCGCCGGCGAATCGTAGGGAATACCCATCGACATCAGCAGTGCTCCCAGATTCGCGAAGCCCAGCCCCAGCGGCCGGTAATCGTGCGAATTCCGGGCAATCCTCTCGGTGGGGTAACTGGCGCTGTCGACGATGATCTCCTGCGCCAGCGTCATGGTGTCGCAGGCGTGGCGGAACGCTTCCACGTCAAATTCGCCGCCCGGTCCCACGAACTTCATCAGGTTCAGCGACGACAAGTTGCATGCCGAATCGTCGAGGAACATGTATTCCGAACAAGGATTGGACGCGTTGATCGGCCCCGTCGCCTTCGAGGTGTGCCAGCGGTTGATGGTAGTGTCAAACTGCATCCCCGGATCGCCGCACTGCCACGTCGCTTCCGCGATCGCTTTCAGCAGATCTTTCGCCTTGTAGCGCTTCACCGGCTGGCCGTTCACCACCGAGCGCGTCCACCAGTCGCGATCCTCAACGACGGATTCCATGAATTCATCGCTGGCTCGCACGGAATTATTGGCGTTCTGGAAGAAGATGGATCCGTACGCTTCGCCATCGAGTGACGAATCGTATCCGGCGTCGATCAGCGTGTGCGCTTTCTTCTCTTCCTTGGCTTTGCACCAGATGAATTTGTCGACGTCGGGATGCTCGGCGTTGAGGATCACCATTTTCGCCGCGCGGCGCGTCTTGCCGCCGCTCTTGATTACACCCGCGAACGCGTCGAAGCCCTTCATGAAGCTCAATGGACCGGAAGCCTTGCCGCCGCCCCATAACGCCCCGTTCTCCTCGCGCAGGCTCGACAGGTTGGTGCCGGTGCCGGAGCCCCACTTGAACAGCATGCCCTCGGTCTTGGCGAGATCCAGAATGGACTCCAGCGAATCGGATACAGAATTGATGAAGCAGGCCGAGCACTGCGGGCGCGCCTCGCCCTTGCGCAGCTTCTGAATCTCGCCGCTGGCTTCGTCGTAGAACCAGCCGTAGCCCCGCGCTTCTTTTACGCCAACGTTGAACCACACCGGCGAATTG
>JAYTVY010000073.1:0-5766 GCA_043743755.1 Bryobacterales bacterium
CGGTTGTACGTGCGGGGAAGAACGTCCTTTAGGTCCTCATTGTCGGCTTCGATGGCCCTCATCGCATCGTTGATGGCCTTGCCGATGTCGGAACCTTCCGGCAGGTTCAGCAGGTTGGAGAATCGGGCGGCTTCTGGCAGGAACAGGACACCCTGCGCTTGGTAGTCGGCTTTACCGATGGTTCGGCGTCCGCTGCCCTGGCTGGCGAACTTCTCCTTGGCCGTGGCGAATTTGTGATCCGCATAGCGAAGGAAGATGAGGCCGAGCACCGGAACGCTGTACTCCGACGATTTCAATTTGGAATTGGCCCGGAGTTCGTCGGCGGCACCCCACAGGCGCTTTTCGAGTTCGGTGGTGTTTGCTGGCATATGGGTTCTACCGGATTGCGGACGCTATTCCTTTCAGTTCTCGCTTGCGGGCTCGACAAGCTGTACCAGGATTGACGAAACCGAACGTCCTTTGCCAGACCGGAGCGATCTTTCCGGGTACAGACGGAGCGGCAGCAACCACGTTTCTTCAGAATAGTATAACTTGTTGATTCCAGGTATGAAAGTTGACGGATATAAACGAGTTATTTGGTGAGCCGGGCGGGACTCGAACCCGCGACCCTTTGATTAAAAGTCAAATGCTCTACCAACTGAGCTACCGGCCCGATTTGTGTGGAGGAACTGCGCTTTTTCCACCTTAACATACGGTGGGACGGGGGCATGCGACGTCAGGGCATAAAATATACGTATGCGGCGCCTTCTCGTTCTTCCTTGGCTGCTCGCGATGGCTCTCACGTCAGCGGAACGCAAGGTTGCTATCACCGTCGATGACCTTCCGGTCGGCGGCGGGGAGCCTGGGCCGTGCGATGCGGCACGTATCAAGTCGATGACGGCGCGGCTGCTGGCGCCCATTCGCGCGCAGAAGATTCCGGTGATCGGATTCGTGAATGGCGGGCGCTGCGAAGCCGGCCTGAGCGAGATCCTGGGAATGTGGCGCGAGGCGGGCGCGGAACTCGGGAACCACACTTTCTCACATCCCGATCTGAACCGGGTACCGCTGGAACGCTATGAAGCGGACGTCATCCGGGGCGAAGCGGCGCTGACAAATCCTGGCTGGTTCCGCCACCCGTTCTTGCACACCGGACCCGATCAAAAGACCAAGACCGCGCTGGCGGCGTTCCTCGGAAAGCGCGGCTACCGCATCGCGCCGGTCACGCTGGATAATTCCGACTGGATGTTCGCCGCCGTCTACGCGCGCGCTCTCAAAAACGATAATCATGCGCTGGCGCAGCGTGTGCTGGACGCGTACGTGCCGTACATGGAATCGCTCTTCGACTTCTTTGAAAAGCGGTCCGTGGAAGTGGCCGGGCACGAGATCGCCCAGGTGCTGCTGATCCACGCCAACAGCTTGAACGCGGAGATGCTGCCCAAGTTGATCGCGATGATGCGCTCGCGCGGCTATACCTTTGTCTCGCTGGAAGCAGCTCTGCGCGACCCGGCTTACAAACTGCGCGACGGTTACGCCGGGACCGGCGGATTTTCCTGGATCCACCGCTGGTCAAAAACCCTCGGGATGCAGCCCAAAGGCGAACCCGACGAGCCAGCTTTCATCGCCGAGGAGTATAAGAAACTTACGGCGCCTTAACCTGCGCCCGCCGCGGCTCTCCGCTGGTATTGCCGAACGCCCGCAGCCTGGCTTCATCTCCGATCTTGATGTTATTAATCACCTGGATGGCTCCGGCCGTCTTGGCCATTCGGGTAGCCGCCCCCTTGTGCTGCATCACGTTGGTGGTGCCGGTCCAAGTGGCCACGCCGTTGTGGACACGGACCTGAATACCGTCCTTGCCGATCTTGGATTTAGCCAGCTTAGTCTTGATGGTGGCTTCTATTTCCGCGTCGCTGGGCCGCGGTCCGGTGCGGACCGGGGGAGTGGCTGCCACAACCGACAGCGCTGGAAAGGCGCACAACACGCTCGCCAACAGGATAGAGATTCTGCTCATGCCACATTAGTGCGCGGAGGGGCATTTAATTCGCAGGTGGACTCAAGAAATGCGCGACTGACGGTCTCCAGCAGTTCGGGCACCAGCCAGCGGAAGTCCTGCCGGGTATAGATGGCGCGGAGTTGCGCATTCCAGATTCGCGACAGCGCCTGGACGCGCAGAGTTTGTTCGCGGCGGCTCAATTGAGCGAATCCGGCGAGTCCGACGAGTCCGTTGACGAGGGCGGCCTCGGCCACCAGCAAGCCTTCGAGGCGCGCCCGGCAGCGGACGTTGCGCTCGACGAATTGGGCGATGGCAGCGGCGTGTTTTGGCTCATACCGCTGAGGCACACCGGGGCGGCCTTCCGCCAGGATCCTGAATTGGAGGCCGTCGAGCAGACTGGGAAGCCGGATGCGGGCCTCGCGGAAGTAGCGTTTCATGATGCCGTTATCCAGGACGTCGTAGTTGAGCGCGCCGCGGCTCCGCGGATGCAGCGGGAGGCTCGCCTGCCACAGAAGCAGCGGCCAGGCAAGCCGCACATTCTCAAAGCGGGCCGGATCGTTAAACCACTCCTTTGGGATGCGCCGCCGCAGCTCGCGCTGCAGCTCCAGCGATACCGCCGAGTACACCGTAAAGAAGCGCTGGGTTCGCTCGGCGGGCGCGTTCAGCCAGATCGCCGGCAGGGAGAATTCAAGATTGCCTTGCATGCCCCGATTGTACGGAGCGGGCGGCAGGTTTCGCGTTCGATGGGCACGCCACTGGCCCGGCGCGATGTTTCCAAGCCGCTGAGGTATCGGGACATACGCTAATTGGAAAAATTCTCCCGAAAACTGTGACCGTTATTCCGTCTGCCACGCAACAGGCCGCCGAGCGATACTAATACCCATGAACAGACGAGCCTTCCTTCCCGCTCTCGCCGGCGCCGCCGCGCTCGGCGTCTCCGCCCAAGACGAGCCCCCGGTGCAGCGCAAGGGCCGACTGAAGCAGTGCGTCACGGGAGGCGTGTTCGGACGGGGCCGGAGCCTGGAAGAAACCGCGCGCGACGCGGCGCGGCTGGGCGCGAAGGGGTATGACCTGATCGGTCCTAAGGACTGGCCGATTCTCAAGAAGAACGGGCTGCTGCCCACCATGGTCCCGGGGTATGGCGGCACCATCGCAGACGCGCTCAACCGCATCGAGAATCATGACCGTATCGAGAAGCTGATGCACGACGGCATTGACGTCTGCTCGGTGTACGGCGCGCCGAACCTCATCACCTTTTCCGGCAATCGCCGCGGCATGTCCGACGCGGAAGGGGCGGACAATTGCGTCAAGTTCCTGAACAAAGTGAAAGCCCATGCCGAGGACAAGGGCGTGACCATCTGCATGGAGCTGCTCAACAGCAAAGTGAACCACAAGGACTACATGAACGATCACACGGCCTGGGGCGTGGACGTGTGCAAACGGGTAAATTCCACGCGGGTAAAACTGCTTTACGACATTTATCATCTTCAGATCATGGAAGGCGACATTGTTCGCACCATCCGCGACAATTTTCAGTACATCGCGCATTTCCACACGGGCGGGAATCCGGGGCGGCATGAGATCGACGGGACGCAGGAGCTGAATTATCGTTTCGTGGCGCAGGCCATCGCCGAGCTCGGATTTACCGGCTATATCGCGCATGAGTACAGCCCGGTGCGGGATCCGCTGAAGTCGCTGAATGAGGCCATGGAAATTTTCGATGCCTGAGGAGCTTCCCGAAGGGAACGCCTGGATGCGGTGGCTGCACCGCGGCGAGAACCTGAACGTCCACGTCAGCTCGGGGCACCGGCGGCATCCCTGGTACCTGGTGCTTTGGCTGACCGGCGTGGATTATTTTTCGACTCTGGGTTATCAGCCGGGCATCGCGCTGCTGGCGGCGGGAGCGCTTTCACCCATCGCCACAGCGGTACTGGTGCTGGTGACGCTGGTCTGCGCGCTGCCCATTTATTCGCAAGTGGCCGGACGATCCTATGTGGGACTGGGCTCCATCGCGCTGCTGGAGAATTTGCTTGCCGGATGGTGGGGGAAGATCCTGGTGCTGGTGCTGCTGGGCTTCGCGGGCACTGACTTTATTATCACCATGACGCTCTCCGCGGCGGATGCCGCTCAGCACGCCATCGAGAATCCGTTCCTACACCCAATCCTGCGCCCCTTCGAGGGTTACGCCAGCATCGTTATCACGCTGGTGCTGCTGGCCCTGTTGGCGGCAGTCTTCTTGAAGGGTTTCGCCGAGGCCATTGAGTTGGCAACGGCGGTTTGCGTGCCTTACCTTTTTCTAAATGCCATTGTGCTGGTGCGGGCGCTGGCGGAAGTAGTGCGCCACCCCTCGCTGGTATCGGACTGGCACGCCGCCTTGTTCCAGCACCACGGAGGCAACTGGACGGGCTTGGCCCTGGCATCGCTGCTGGTTTTCCCGAAGCTTGCGCTAGGATTGAGCGGATTCGAAACCGGCGTGTCGGTGATGCCACTGATCCGCGGCGGGCCTGACGACGCCGGTGGCCCCGAAGCGCGCGACACCCGCCCCCTCGGCTTGATCCGCAATACGCGCAATTTGCTGGCCGCCGCCGCCCTCATCATGAGCGTGCTGCTGGTTGTGTCCAGCTTCGTCACCGCGCTGCTGATTCCGGAGAAAGCCTGGCGCGCCGGCGGACCGGCCAGCGGACGCGCCATCGCGTATCTGGCGCATGAGCTGCTGGGCAACGTCTTCGGCAGCGTATACGATATTTCAACCATCCTGATCCTCTGGTTCGCCGGCGCCTCCGCCATGGCCGGCTTGCTGCACCTGATTCCGCGCTATCTGCCGCGCGTCGGCTTGGCGCCGGAGTGGGTAGCTTACGCGCGCCCTCTGGTGCTGGTGCTGTTCGGTTTCAACGTATTGATCACCGTGATATTCCGCGCCAACGTGGAAGCGCAGGGCGGCGCCTATGCCACGGGAGTGCTGGTGCTGATGCTGTCAGCGTCCATCGCGGCCGCGCTGTCGTGCTGGCGCGAGCACAGGTTCGGAATTGCGCTTTACTGCTGGGCGGTGGCCGCGGTCTTCGCCTATACAACCTTCGCCAATATCGTGGAGCGGCCGGATGGGATCATCATCGCGTCGTTTTTTATTTTGTTTATTCTGGCGGTGTCCGTTATTAGCCGCTACCTGCGCGCAACCGAGCTGCGCGTCGCAGGCCTCAAATTCTGCGATGCCGGGTCCGAGCAGCAGTGGAACAAAATCGTGGACAAGCGCTTCAATCTGGTTCCCGTGCGCAGCCTGACCGGGGACATCCGCGCACGGCGGATCAAGACAATTCGGCAGTACTACAAGATAGAAGGGCCACTGGCCTTCGTAAACATTCAGTTGATCGATAACCGAAGCGAATTTCTTTCGCCGCTTTCGGTAAAAGTGACGTGCGATGGCGACGATGTGCTGATTGAAGCGTCGCAGGCGGTAGCCATCGCCAACGCCATCGCGTACTTGAGCGAGCTGATTCATCCCAACGCAATTTTTCTCGGGCTGACAAGACAGAGTCTGATGAGGCAGAGTATTCGCTACTTTCTGTTGGGTGAGGGGGAATCGGGCCTGATGGTGTACCGAATTCTGGAGCGGTACTGGGAGCGCACGAAGGAAGAGCACCGGCCCTGTATTTTTTTGATGGCGGATTGAGGGGTTGGTCGGGGGTTATCCAGTGCTTTCAGAGCCGCGCCCGAAGGAAGCGCAACGACGGGGGCTTTATTTACGCCGTCCGCTTGACGGACGCTTGCTTACGCGCGCGGTTCCGAAAGGGCCGATGGAG
>JAYTVY010000074.1:0-4575 GCA_043743755.1 Bryobacterales bacterium
AAGCGGGCAGCCAGGTCAGCGCGGAGCAGCGTGCAGCCATCGAGAAAACGTCGGTGGAGCTGACTCCCGCGAGCCAGGGACTGAACCGGCTGCGAAACCGTTACTCGAAGCCGCTGGAGGTATTGATGGTGTTAGTGGGCCTGGTGATGCTGATCGCATGCGCGAACATTGCCAATCTGATGATGGCCCGGGCCAGCGCGCGCAGGCGCGAGATCGCCATCCGCCTCAGCCTCGGCTCCAGCCGCTGGCGCCTGATCCGCCAGCTGCTGACGGAGAGCCTGCTGCTGTCGTTGTTGGGAACCGCGCTGGGAATTGCGTTGGCCGCCTGGGCTCGCGACGCCATGGTTTATCTGGCCACCATGAAGCAGGCCGGTCCCGCGATACCGTTTGATTGGAATTACCGCGTGCTGGCGTTTACAGCCGGCATTTCGATTCTCAACGCGATCCTGTTCGGGCTGGCGCCGGCGCTGCGCGCTACCCGCCTGGATGTCGCAGCGGCGCTGAAGAGCGGACCCGCCGGAAAGGGCGTCACTCGCATTCCGCTGGGCCGGGTGCTGATCGCAGGCCAAGTCGCGGTTTCGCTGGCATTGCTGATCGCGGCTGGGCTGTTTATCGATACGTTCCGCAACCTGGACCGGGTGGACCCGGGTTATGCCCGCGATCACGCGATCCTGGCCACGCTGGACGCGCGCCTTGCCGGATACCGGGGCCCGCGGGCGGCGCAAGTCTTTCAACAAGCGATGGAACGGGTGTCGGCGCTGCCCGGGGTGCGGGCGGTCAGCGTAATGGGCCAGAAACTGCTCACCGGGAAGCTCACGATGAGCAGCATCTGGGTGCCCGGCTATACGCTGCAGAGCGGCGAAGACCGCACCAACTTGTGGGTGGTGCAGAATAGCGTCGGGCCGGGATTTTTCCAAACCTCGGGCATGCGCATGCTGGCGGGACGCGATTTCTCAGACCAGGACAATGCGCGCTCGCTAAAAGTGGCCGTGCTGAATGAGACCATGGCGCGGCACTTCTTCGGCGCCGGCAATCCGATAGGACAGCATGTGGCATGGTCCAAATCGGATCCCGCCACCGTTGAAATCGTCGGCGTGGTGCGGGACTTCAAGTACATCGGCCTGCGCGAGGACAAAATGGATGTGATTTTCATACCGATCGCCCAGTATCCGAATGCGTGGACGGAAGTCACGCTGCTGATCCGCACCTCCAACGATTTCCCGCGCCTGCTAAACGATGTGCGAACCGCGATTCGCGGCGTCGACTCGAATCTGCCGGTCTACGACCTCATCACCATGGATGGCCAAGTGAGAAGCACGCTGGCACAGCAGCGCTTGATGGCGATTCTATCGAGCTTTTTCGGGATACTCGCGCTCTGCTTGTCCGCCGTTGGACTCCATGGCGTGTTGTCCTACAACGTGGTCCAGCGAACCCCGGAGATTGGAATCCGGATGGCGCTGGGCGCGCAGCGAAGCGGCATTCTGCGGCTGGTGCTGGGCGAGACGGCGCGCGTAGTTGCCGCCGGCATCGCACTGGGGATCGCGCTGGCGCTCGCGGCGGCGCGCCTGATTCAAAGCATGCTCTTCGGCATTACCGCCACCGACTCGCTGGCGCTCGGCGGCAGTATCGCGATTTTGACGGTGGTCGCTCTGCTGGCTGCATTTCTCCCGGCGTGGCGCGCATCGCGCGTCGACCCGATGACGGCGCTTCGGCAGGAATAGAAGTTCAACCGAGCTGGGCCACGATCCTGCGCTGAGCCTCCGCGGCGGCTTCCGCGCTTACGTACGGGGTTCGCGGCCAGAAGAAACCGCGCAGACCATCCTTCTTGTGCCGGGGGACGATGTGGACGTGCAAGTGCGGCACGCTCTGGCTGACGCGATTGTTCATCGCGACGAAAGTCCCTTCCGCATCCATCCCGGCTTCCACGGCGCGGGCAAGGCGCTGGGCATTGGCGAAGAAAGGTCCCATCCTTTCGCCGGGGAGATCCGCGAAAGTCTCGAAATGCTCGCGCGGAACCAGCAGGCAATGTCCTGGAAAGAGCGGACGGCTGTCTAAGAACGCCACCGAGATTGCGTCCTCGAATACGATGTGCGATTCCAAAACACGGGTTACGATCTGGCAGAAGATGCACTCCACCGGCTATCTTTCGATGATGGGCCGCAACGGCCGCCAGTAGATGTTCTTGAACGCCACCGGTCCGTGATCGCCCTGCAGCATGATGGGATTGGCGGCCGCTTCGGGAATCTCCAGATGCGCCCGCGTGGGTCCTTCCGCTTCCACGTTCTCTTGCACGGAAAGCCCGTTGAACACTACCCGCAAAAATGTCGCGTTCGCGGTCTTCTTGCCGCTCCCGTCAAAGCGCGGCGCGCGGAACCAGATCTGATAGCTCTGCCACTCGCCCGGACGCCGGCTGGCATTGCGCGACGGCGCCGACCCGCCGACGCCCTTCTCATTGATCCACTGGTGATAAATTCCGCCGCCGTCCGATGATTTCATCGGTTCCGTGGAACCGTAACTGTCAAAGATCTGTACTTCGTATAAACCGTGCAGATAGACCCCGGAATTAGATCCCTTGGCAAGCATGAACTCGATGTACAGTTCGATATCGCCGAATTTTTCTTCAGTGACCAGGTTGACCGTGTTCCCGGTTGGGCCGTTGAGAATGGTACCGCTGGGCACGCGCTTTCCGCCCAGACGAGTGGGGCCCAGCAAGCGGTCCCAGAGAACGTAGGCGGTGGTGTACCACTCATTCTGCCGGCTGCCGGCCCCATGCCATCCCGCGAGATCGGCGCCGTTGAGCAGCGGGCGCCAGCCATCCTCGATAAGGTACGGCGCGTCGCCATGCGCTTCGCCGTCGTTCAACTCCGGACGCTTCTGCGCCATCAATACGATCGCGGCCAGCAGGCCAATACCCAGCATCCAGCGCATATGATTCACTCCTTATATCCCGGCGGCGAGGGGAATGGCCCGCGCGCCTCCTCCATACGTACCGCCAGTTCCAACAGCAGCTCTTCATCGTACGGGCGGCCCATCAGTTGTATTCCCACGGGCAGCCCCCGCTCGTCAATATGAAACGGGATCACGACGCCAGGCAACCCTAATAGATTACCCGGATGCACCGGCATCATGGCTTCAAACTGCGTGATCTCCTTCACTCCGGTTGCGTAACGCCGCTGGCGATGTTCAAACGCCGCGACTCCGCACGCAGGTAACAGGATCACCGGGTGCTCCTCCATCTGGCGCAGCAGGCTGCCGCGCATCTTATCGCGGATCGCAAGGTTCTCCACCACCTTCACCCCCGAGGGCTCCTCTTCCACCAGCGCCTGATGCAGAAATTCAGTTCCGGTCCAGTGCGCCTGATCCTCGCGGCCTTCGATCAGTTTCTGGGTAAATCGCGCCGGCAAAATGCCGAAGAAGAACCACCACAGGTTGGGCGCGCGCTCCAGACCCTGGGGCTGCCACGTCTCCACCGGGAACCCAAGCTGCCTTAGAACCGCGGCCGCCTTGCGCACCGCCTCTTGAACGCCCGGTTCCACGGGCACGTTATAGAACTGTTCCATCACACCGATCCGCAAACCAGCGAGCTCCGGCTGGCGCAGGGGCACCGGTGCGGAGAACGGATCTTGCGAATCATACCCGGCGAGGGCTTCGAAAAGGATGCGAACATCGCGGGCGCTGCGCGCCATCGGCCCACCGACGCCGAGCAGTCCGCCAGGATGATTAATTTCCGGAACGTGCCCCGCCGCTGAAACGCGTCCGGGCGTTGGCTTCAATCCCGAAATACCGCAGAAGTGCGCAGGCACGCGGATGGATCCGCCGCCATCGCTCCCGATGCCGCCCGCGGAACAAAACGACGAGATGGCTGCCGACTCGCCTCCGCTGGACCCTCCCGGCGTTCGCGAAAGGTCCCAGGGATTGTTGCTGCGCCCCGTGATGAAGTTGTCACTCTCGTAGTTGGACAGAAACTCGGGCGTGTTGGTTTTCCCCAGCGGAATCGCTCCCGCGCCGCGGAGGCGCGCTACGGCCGTGGCATCGCTGCCTGCCATCCGATCCGCAAAGAACCGGCTGCCGCAAGTGGTGGGCAATCCGGCCATATCGTAGCTGTCTTTAATGCTGACCGGCACTCCGTGCAGCGCTCCGTCGAATTCACCCCGCATCTGGCGCGTCTCGGAGAGTTTCGCTTGCGCCCGCGCTTCCTCCGCGAGCACGCGAACAAATGCATTGAGCTTCGGATTGCAGCGCTCGATTTGTTGAAGGTGCGCGTCCACCAGTTCCACTGGAGAGAGCGAGCGCGACCGGATGCGTGCCGCCATCTCATGCAGCGCAAGTCTATGAGGCATTCTCCCTGTGTAACACAGGGCCGCTCCCTGTCACTGGCATGCCCCTGCCTGAGAGAAGACGCGAAGGAGTCTTTTCCCCACCCCGCGTTACAATGAAAGCAATGGTAGCCGCGCCGCTGGCGCTTTCGAAATTGACCGAGCTGGAGTTGTCGCTGGGCTCCACCATCCGCGGCAAACCGGAAGCCGTGCGCCTGTCTCTGGTGTGCCTGCTGGCGCGCGGGCACCTGCTCATCGA
>JAYTVY010000075.1:0-2013 GCA_043743755.1 Bryobacterales bacterium
GCAAGCGGCGTAAGCCGCGCTTCCCCAAGAGCAGGAAAATCAGCGTACATAGGGTTAGCAGGCCTCCCGCTGCTACGAGTACCACGGGCCAACATTCGATGTTTATTAGCAGTGTCTCGAGCAGCGGGAGCCGCTTTGTTTCCTGAACGACATTCTCAGATACCGTCCGGACAATCAGGACTCTACTATAAGCCTTTCGTGGAAACATGGCGCCTGCCGATTTTGAGGAGGTCACGATATGAAAGTAGTGAATGGTGCTGACGAACCCCGCTTTGCCGCCTTCGTGGCGATCGATTGGGGTGATAGCAAACATGTCTGGTCGCTCCAACCAGCGGACGGAGATCGGCGCGAGCGCGGCGAGATCGAACATAATCCTGAAGCGGTGGGAGCATGGGCCGCTATGCTGAACGCACGTTTCGGCGGCCAGCCAGTCGCCGTCGCGGTGGAGCAGTCGCGCGGGTCTCTGGTTTTCATGCTCGCGAAGTATGAACAACTGTACGTCTATCCGATTCATCCGCGCGCGGCCGCGCAGTTCCGTGCGGCGCTGTTTCCTTCCGGGGCCAAAGACGATCCCACTGATGCGGAGTTGCTGCTGGATCTGCTCGTGCATCATCGCGAGCGCTTACGCCGCTTGAATCCGGATACGGCTCAGACGCGCCTGGTGCAACATCTGGTCGAAGGGCGCCGCAAGCTGGTAAACGAGAAGACGCGCCAGTCCAACCGGCTCACCGCGCAACTGAAACTGTATTTTCCCCAAGTGCTGGACTGGTTCGACAAAATCGATTCACCCCTCGTGGCCGACCTGTTGAAGCGATGGCCCACGCTGGAAGTCCTGCAGAAGGCGCGGCCAGCCACCGTACGTTCCTTCTTCACCCAGCATAACTGTCGCAGCCTGGAGTTGATCGAACAGCGGCTGGAGGCGATCCGTCAGGCGCTGCCCGCCGTTCGTGACCAGGCTCTGATCGAGGCGGCGACGGCGATGACGAAGGTTCTCGTGGAGTTGATCGCAACTCTGCGGGAAGGGATCGCCTGCTTCGACCGGCAGATCGCACAGGCGGTAGCCGTACACCCCGATTTTGCCATCTTTGATTCTTTTCCCGGCGCCGGCCCGGCGCTGGCTCCGCGTCTGCTGGCTGCCTTCGGCGCGCAAAGAGACCGCTATCAGAGCGCCGCGGACCTGCAGACGTTCTCCGGAATTGCTCCCGTTACCGTGCGAAGCGGCAAGTCCGAATGGGTTCACGTTCGCTGGGCCTGCCCGTGCTTTCTCCGTCAGACCTTTCACGAATGGGCCGCTCACTCGATCGGCTTCTGTGACTGGGCCGCCGCTCATTACCGTCTCCAGCGGGATCGCGGAAAAGACCATCACGCCGCCGTCCGGGCACTGGCTTTCAAATGGATCCGTATCGCCTTTCGTTGCTGGAAAGACGGCGTTCCCTACGACGACGCCCGCTATGTCCAGAGTCTTCGCCGTCGTGGTTCACCGCTGATCGCTCTTCTCGACAAACCCGTCGTGCCATAAAAGGGAAACCATTCCTTTTATGCCAAAGTCACTTTCCCCTTGACTGGAACTACTCAGATGACTGCTTACCGGGCACAGAGGCCGGGAGTTGCGGCGGTACCAGCACCTCCGAGAAGACCTCAAGCGTAAGACAGTGGATTTGATTGCGGGAGTGCTGACGGAAGCTGGCAAGGGCGGGAAGAAGGCTTCTAGTTCACGCCTACTTCACGTGGGCCAAAAGAAGCCCAAGGCGGGTGGGGCTAAGTGATTGAAAGAATTGGCGGGGACGACGGGGCTCGAACCCGCGACCTCCGACGTGACAGGCTTACGTTCATGGTCTGTAGAATCAGCAATTTACCTATGCTTTCAGCAGCTTGAAGGTGACAGACCCCGACACGGAGCGCCCGTAGATGCCCCAGATCGATATCCCCACTTCACGCCTACTTCACGCATTCCGTCGGCGTTCAGGGCAGAAGGAGTTCCGGGGCTCTGTACAGCCGGACGGCCGTTGTTCG
>JAYTVY010000076.1:0-9736 GCA_043743755.1 Bryobacterales bacterium
AATCCCATGACTCAATTCTCCCTTGGATGGTTTTGAGTCTTAACCGTTTGTCTCAATTTTGGGGGCCACTCCAGAGTGGCACTATGTCGTCCTGCGGCCCCAGCACGGTGTAGTCTCAACAAGAAGAGTCATGGCCCCTCAGGTGCATACATAACTGCAACGTAAGGAACGCCTTTGATCAGACGCGGGGTGGGCGAGGACACTCCCGGCCCGCGCCCGGTCCTGGCGGACTGATTCTTTTCTATCGGAGGCCTTATGATGTGCCAGACCAGTTCGTCCTCGAATTCGATCGCTGGAAATTTGTACCGCTTGAATAGCCCGGCTCGAAGTCAAACGCGACCTGGACGAATGCGGTGAACTGGTGGCTTAGCGCCGCCCGAGCAACACCGGGCGCATCCGATTCCGATATGCAATGGCCTGCTCGAGCACCTGGCGAAACTCCTCCACTTCGACGTCTCGCTCGCAGCACGCCATCATCAAAGAACCGTCATCCTTGAAATCGCCGGCCCACTCCACAACCTGATCGTCGGACCAGGCCGGTGAATACCGCACCATCTTTTCATCGGACATGCGATCGAAGTACGCCCGCAGATTGATGCCGGTCTCATCGTGCGGCTCACTCCAGGGTTCCTGTTCAAAGTTCCAGATGGGCTGTTCCATGCTACGATTTCAGCGGCTGCATGGTTGCCTGTAATCGGCGCATACCGCGCAGCCAGCGGTCATAATCGCCCGCCTTGCGGCGGAAATATTCGGCTACTTCCGGATGCGGCAGAATCAGGAAGTTCTCGTCCGCGAGGCCTTTCACCACCGAATCGGCCACTTGCTCGGGATCCAGCGCGCCTTCCAGCAGAAACGTTCCGCCGCCGAATTCGGCGTTCTCCAGCATCCGGGTCTTCACGCCTTGCGGGCATAAAGCGGACACCTTGATCCCCTTGTCGCCATAAGTGACCGCGAGCCATTCGGCCAGGGCCAAGGCGGCGTGCTTGGTAACGGCGTATGGCGCGGATCCAATCTGCGTCAGCAATCCCGCGGCGGAAACCGTTTGAAGCAGGTAGCCTTCGCCGCGCGCCAGCATGCCGGGCAGCACCGCGCGCGACGCGAACACATGCGACATGACGTTGATTTCCCAGATCCGCTGCCAGTCATGATTGGGAACGTCGCAGCCGCCCTCCAGGCCGATTCCAGCGTTGGAACAAAACAAGTCGATGCGGCCATACTTCAGAAGCACGCTGTCCACCATGGACTGCAGCTCCGATTCGCTGGCCACGTTCACTCCGTAGCTTTCCCCTGAAATCTCACCCGCGATCGCTTTTGCGGCGGCTTCCTCAATGTCCACCACCACTACTTTCGCGCCCTCGGCCGCGAACCGCCGCGCCATCGCGCGCCCAATCCCGTTGGCCGCTCCAGTGACCACCGCCACCTTGTCTTTCAGCGTCATGAATCGATGATACAACGCGGCGGCAATGCTACAATTCGAGGCTTGACCCTCCAGGAAATGCGTTCGCTGCTGGATCGAATGCCCTTCAACCGGCTGCTCGGAATTCGCGTCGTCAGGCTGCATGCGGACGGCGTAACCATCGAATGTCCCGTGCGTGCCGAACTATTGAATGTCGCCGGCGTGCTGCATGGCGGAGTGGCGGCGACACTCGCCGACGCCGCCGTTGGGATCGCACTCACTCATCACTTCGGCGGCAAGCGCGCGGCCACCACCACTGAGTTGAAGATCAATTACCTGCGCCCCATTCCCGACGGCAAGATATCGGCTCGGGCGCACCTGCTGCGCGTGGGCTCTAAGCTGGTGGTTGGCCGCGTGGACTTATTCGATAAGAACCGCAAACTGGCCGCCGCGGCGATTGTTACCTACATGCTGCTGTAGAATATCGAACACGAACATGCTGAGAATCCTGGCTTTGTTGACCGCCGCCTCGTTGTGCGGCGCGGCTGAAAAGGTGGAAGTGCTGCGGGACGAGTTCTGGGTGCCGCACATTTTCGCGGCGACTCCAGCGGGCGCCGCGTTCGCGTCGGGCTATGTTCAGGCGCAGGATCGCCTGGAAGAGCTGATGCGCAATTACCGCAAGTCGGAAGGCACCATGTCGGAAGCATTCGGCGCGGAATGGTACCGGCATGACGTGCTGCAGAGGATGTGGGGGCATCGGCGCGTTGCCGAGGAACACTATGGCGAGCTGAGTCCCATGCTGCGCGGAATTATCGAGGCATACTGCGCCGGAGTGAACAAGTACATCGACGAGCATCCCGGCGAGCTGCCCGCATGGGGCTTTCGGATCCAGCCGTGGCAGGTGGTGGCCTACAGCCGCTACACCATTTGGAGCTGGCATCAAGGCGACGCGGCGGCCGATCTGAAGCGCGGGGGCATCGAGCCGGATCCCATTCCGTATCTCGGCTCGAATGAGGTTCTGATTGCGCCTTCGCGTACCGCGGCGCATGCGCCCATCGCGATTATCGATCCGCATTTGAGCTGGTACGGCGAGACGCGCTACTACGAAATGCGCGTGTATGGCGGAGCGCTCGAATACTCAGGCGGCACGCGACTGGGGCTGCCATTACCCACGCTCGGGCACAGCCGATTTGTTTCTATCGCCATGACCACGGGCGGTCCCGACACCGGCGATACTTTCGAAGAAGAAATCTCCCGCGGCAAGTACAAATTCCGGGGAGCGTGGCGGCCGCTCAAGGTGCTGCACGAAAAGATCGCCGTGAAGTCCGGAGATCGCGTGGATGTGAAGGACGTAGCCATCGAGTATACGCATCACGGGCCTATCTGGGCGCACAAAAACGGCAAGGCGTATTCGATGGCGACGCCTTACGCCACCGAATTCCGGTTGCTGGAGCAGGCCTGGGCCATGACCACTTCCAAGACCCTCGCCGAGATGAAGAAGGCCCTCGCCATGCGGCAATACATGGCGCAGAACATCATGGTGGGCACCGTGGACGGCGACATTTTCTACATCCGTAACGGGCGCGTGCCGGTGCGGCCCCGGGGATGCGATCCATCGAAGCCGCAGCCCGGCACGGGCGAATGCGAGTGGGAGGGATTGCATTCGCTGGACGATCTGGTGCAGATCGCGAATCCGCCGCAGGGTTACATGCAGAACTGCAACATCTCGCCGTTCGCGATGATGAAGGATTCGCCGCTGGTTCCCGAGAAGTGGGCCGAGCATCCGTACATTTACAACGCGGCTCGCACGCCGCCCCACCAACGGGCCGCCATGATGCTGGATCTGCTGGCGGCGAGCCGCAATGTGACGCTGGAGGACGCCGTTGGCCTCGCGTTTTCGACTCAGGTGTATAAAGCCGAGCTATGGCAGGAGCGTATTCGGAAGGCCGATCCTAACGGATCCTTTGCTCGAATGCTGGCCGATTGGAATCGGCGGAGCGACGCCGATTCGCGTCCCGCGCTGGCCTTCTACCTGTTCAAGATGGCGTTGGGCGAAGACAGCAAAGCGCAGGAACCGCCGGCATCGCTTAGTGACGACCAGATTCGCGCCGCGCTGAGTAAAGCGGAGAAGCGCCTGCCCGCCGACGCAGTCTACGGGACGTACTTCCGCGTGGGCCGCGAAGGGTCGGGCCGGACTTTTCCCGTCGGCGGGGGTACCGTGGCGGAAGCGGGTATGGCAACGCCGCGCGCCATCGGATTTCGTAAGGAAGGGAATCTGATGGTGGGACACGGCGGCCAGACGTCAACGCAGATCGTGCTTCTGACCAGGCCGATACCGCAGTCGTTCATGATCATCCCGCTGGGCGAGAGCGACCATAAGGAGTCGGGCCACTTCGACGACCAGGCCGAAAAGCTGTTCAGCAAGGCCAAGGCGAAGCCAACCTTTTTCTTGAATCGGAAAGAACTGGAGAAGCACGTCACGGCGCGGCAGGCGCTGACGTTTTAAGGCAGCGCCTGCACACGTGTTACGCGGCGTGATCGATGGGGAGGCTCCTGGTCAGCGTGATCTGGCCGGCCAACTCGGGAATCAGCGCATGCAGCACGTCTTCGATGCGCTCGGCGAAGATGAACTCCATCTCCAGCCGGACGGTCTCGGGAAGATCCCGCAGGTCCTTTTGATTGGCCTTGGGCAGGATCACCCGCTTGATGCCGGCGCGTCTCGCCGCCAGCACCTTTTCCTTGACGCCGCCGATGGGAAGCACCAGGCCGGTCAGCGTAATCTCACCGGTCATGGCCGTGTCGCTGCGCGCCGGGAATCCGGTGTAGACCGATGCCAGCGCGGAGGCCATGGTTACGCCTGCCGAGGGTCCATCCTTCGGAATCGCGCCTGCCGGAACGTGCACGTGCAAACCCGAATTCTTGAAGATATGGGGATCGATCCCGAGGTCGGCGGCGTGCGACCAGATGTAACTCTGGGCCGCCTTGGCGGACTCCTGCATCACTTCGCCGAGCTGCCCGGTCAGCGTGAGACCCTTACCCTCGGGTAGCAGCGTCGCTTCGATGTACAGCACATCGCCGCCGGCCTCGGTCCAGGCCAAGCCGGTTGCCACGCCCGCGGGGACGTCGCGCCGCGCTTCTTCTTGATTGAACGGCTCGGGACCCAGCATCTCAGCCAGATCGTCAGGATGGACGGTCACCGTGCCGGTGGCGCCCTCCGCGACTTTCAGAGCCAGCTTGCGCGCCACTCGTCCGATCGCGCGCTCCAATTGCCGCAGCCCGGCCTCGCGCGTGTAACCGGAGATGATCTTCTTCAGAGTCTCGTCCGGCAACCCGCACTGCTCAGCGGTTAAGCCGGTCTCTTGCAACTGCCGCGGAATAAGGAAGCGTCGCGCGATCTGGGTCTTCTCTTCCTCGCTGTAACCGCCCAGCCGCAAGATTTCCATGCGGTCCAGCAGCGGCCGCGGGATGGTGTCCAGCGCGTTGGCAGTGGTGACGAACATCGCCTTCGACAAGTCGAACGGAAGGTCGAGATAGTTGTCGCGGAAGGTCTTGTTCTGCTCCGGATCCAGGATCTCCAGCAGTGCGTGCGCCGGATCGCCCCGGAAGTCATGCCCCAGTTTGTCTACTTCATCCAGCATCAGCACCGGATTGTTGGCGCCGGCCCGGCGCATGGCTTGAATCACGCGGCCCGGCATGGCGCCGATGTAAGTGCGCCGATGTCCGCGCAGCTCCGCCTCGTCGTGCAAACCGCCCAGACTCATCCGCTCGAACTTGCGGTTCAACGCCCGCGCGATGGATTGACCCAGCGAGGTCTTGCCCACGCCGGGAGGCCCGACGAAGCACAGAATGGGAGCTTTGGCATTGGGATTCAGCTTCATTACTCCCAAGTGCTCCAGAATGCGTTCCTTCACCTCTTTGAGGCCGAAGTGATCCTCATCCAGCACCTGCCGGGCGTGCGAAATATCCAGCGTCTGATCGGTCGCGTTGTGCCACGGCAGCTCGGCGACATATTCCAGCCACGTCCGGATTACGTTGTGCTCAGGCGCCGCGGGAGGCAGCTTGTCCAAACGGCCCAGCTCACGCAGCGCTTCCTTCAGGACCTCTTCCGGCAGATTCGCCTTCTCGATCTTTTCGCGCAGCTGATCGGCTTCGACTTTCTCGGAGTCTTTCTCGCCGAGCTCAGACTGGATGGCGCGCATCTGCTGGCGCAGCAGATAGTCGCGCTGCTCCTTGTTCATCTCAGACCGCGCTTCGGTCTGGATCTTGTTGCGGAGCTCCAGCACCTGGAGTTCATGCGTCAGATACGTGTGCATCTTGCGGAGGGCTTCGACGCGCGTGGGCGCTTCCAGCAGCGCCTGGTCCTTGTCCACGTCCAGGCTGAACATGGAGGCGAGCAGGAACGCCGTTCGGAGCGGATCGTCGCCGGTAGCCAGCAACCGGGTCAGCTCGGCCGGAGCGTTCGGCTGGGCCAGCTGAATCGCGGTGCCCGCGAGCTCGACCAGGGAAGCGGTTAATGCTTCCAGCTCAGGGCTGTTGTCCTCGGGCAAAGGCAGCGGATTCACCTTGGCCATCAGGAACGGCTCGGTCTCCTCCAGCTTGATGAGCGCGACGCGCTCCATGCCCAGCACCAGCAGCTCCACGGTGCCTTCATTCGGACGCGACATCTTCCGGATCATGGCCTTGGTGCCGATGGGATACAGATCGTCGGCGCCGGGATTCTCGACGCTCGAGTTGCGCTGCGCAAAGACGACAATCTCCTTCGACTCAGTCGCCAGCGCGGCCTCCACCGCGGCCATCGACGCCGCACGCCCTACACTCAGCGGCATCAAGAGGTACGGAAAGAGTACCGTGTTCTTCAGTGGTAGTACCGGCAATGTTTGTACAGGTGTGTCGGCCATATAGTTATCCCTCGGTGCGTCGTGTTACCACAAGTGTCCTGATAATGAGATGCTCAGGATGAGAAAAAGGATCAGGCCGGGGCCTGATCCTTACAAATCTACGGGTGACAGGCCGGGAGGCCTATCCCACGGTCGGGCAGGCTAAAGTTACTTATTTGGAACCACCAGGAACTGGGTGGCTGCGCCGCGTTTTACCAGGAGCACGGTGGATTCGGCGTGACTGCCCTGGCTTACCGCCTGATTAAACTGCTGTACGCTGTTTACGGGCTTCCGGTTCACTTGCACAATGATGTCGCCTTGCTCCAGGCCCGCTTGCGCGGCGGCTGAGCTTTCATCCAGGTCGGTGACGATTACTCCAGGGGTGGCTTCGGGGATCTGAAGCTGACGGCGCAGGTCCGGCGTCAGGGCTTGCACCGACACACCTTGCAGCGCGCCTTTCTCGCCGCCGCGCGGAATCGCATTCGGCTCGCTGCCTTCCTTGCCGGCGTCCATCTTGAACTCACCCAGCGTCACTGGCATATCGCTGTTGTGTCCGTTGCGATCAATCCGCAGATTGACGCGGCTACCGGGCGACATGCCAGCTACCTGCAGGCGGAACTGATTGACGTCCGATACGGGGGTGCCGTTGACTGCCGTGATGACATCGCCGACTTGCAGACCGGCGCTCGATCCGGGGCTGTTCGGCTCCACCTGGGCAATGGCCACGCCATGCGTGCTGGGAGGAATCCCGAAAGCCTTGGCGATCTCCGGAGTCACTTCCTGCGGCACGATTCCGATGTAACCGTGGCTTACTTTGCCATTCTTCAGAATCTGCTCCAATACGTTGCGCGCCAGGTTGATGGGGATGGCGAAGCCGATGCCCTGGTTGCCGCCGGTGTTGCCGGCGAGGATGGCCGTGTTGATACCAATCAGCTCGCCGCGAGTATTGATGAGCGCGCCGCCCGAGTTACCCGGGTTGATGGGGGCATCAGTCTGAATGAAGTCTTCAAAGCGCTCGATTCCGAGGCCCGCGCGACCGGTGGCGCTCACGATACCCATGGTCACCGTTTGGCCGAGGCCGAAGGGGTTTCCGACCGCCAGACAAACATCGCCGACTTGCGCTTGCGAGGAATCGCTGAGGGGCAGGACCGGCAAATTCTTTTGGTCGATCTTGATCACGGCCACGTCGGTGAACTGGTCGGTGCCGACGATCTTGGCGGGAAATTCGCGCTTGTCCGAGAAGGCCACCTTGATGTCGGTGGCGCCTTCCACCACGTGGTTATTGGTCAAGATGTAGCCATCCGGGCTGACCACCACGCCCGAACCCAGGCTGTGCGCCCGCTGCGCGCGCGGCTGCTGCTGTTGCGGCGTGCGGCCGAAGAACTGGCGGAAGAACGGATCGTCGAACATGCCCGGCGGCAGCTGGCCTTGCTGCGACTTCACCATTTTGGATGACGAAATGTTGACAATGGCCGGCATCACGCGCTTCACCACGGGGGCGAAGCTGGTGAGCGGTCCCTGATCATATGTGGCAGCGTGCGCGCTGCCGACTAAGATGGGGATATTGCGGGAGCCGTTCATGCTGACCATCAAAGCGCCGGCCATGACGGCGATGACAACTAACAGCAGGGCAGTGGACAAGCGGATTTGTTTTTTCATACTGGGTTTTCCTTAGGAATTAGCGATTCGAACTCGAGACCGGGCGCTCCATCCCGGTCACTGCGCTCGCGGCTCTGAGGACGCGAGACAACCACGTGCCGGCCGTCGGCGATGGCGCCGGCCAGAATCTTGCGCGCCAGCGGGGTTTCGATTTCGCGCTGGATGGCCCGCTTCAGCGGGCGTGCTCCATAGCTGGGATCATAACCGCTGCTCACCAGAAAGGCTCGGGCGTCATCGGTCAGCTCCAGTTCGATGTGGCGCTCGGCCAGCCGCTTTCTCAAGCCGGCCAGCTGGATCTCGACGATCTGCTTCAAGTGCTCCCGATTCAGGGCGTGGAACACGATGATTTCATCCAGACGATTCAAGAATTCAGGGCGGAAGTGATTGCGCAACTCGTCCAGCACGGCGTCCTTCATACGGACATAGCCGTCCCCGCCGTTGGCGCCCTGGTAGTCCAGGATGCGGTGGCTGCCGATGTTGGAGGTCATGATCACGATAGTGTTCTTGAAGTCGATGGTGCGGCCCTGGCCGTCGGTCAGGCGGCCATCGTCCAGGATTTGCAGCAGAACATTGAATACGTCGGAATGGGCTTTCTCAATCTCATCGAAAAGGACTACACAATATGGACGACGTCTGACGGCTTCTGTTAGTTGCCCGCCTTCTTCATAGCCCACATAACCGGGAGGCGCGCCGATCAGACGGGCCACCGCGTGCTTCTCCTGGTACTCGGTCATATCAATGCGGATCATAGCCCGGTCGTCGTCAAACAGAAACTCCGCCAGAGCCCGCGCCAGCTCGGTTTTACCCACGCCGGTGGGTCCCAGGAAGACGAAGCTTCCGATAGGCCGGTTAGGATCTTTTAACCCAGACCGCGCGCGCATGACGGCTTCCGCCACGGCGGTTACCGCTTCGTCTTGCCCGATCACCCGCTGGTGCAGCTCTTCTTCCAGGTGCAGCAGCTTGCGCATTTCGCCTTCCAGCAGCTTTGAAACCGGCACGCCGGTCCAGCGGCTGACCACACCGGCGATGTCTTCCTCGTCCACTTCTTCCTTGAGCAGCCGCGTTCCGGCCTGCTTCCCGGCCAGCCGGGCTTCTTCAGAGGTGAGACGGCGCTCGAGCTCGGTCAGGGTTCCGTACTTCAACTCGGCCGCTCGATTCAGGTCGTACTGCCGCTCGGCTTTCTCGATATCCACGCGGGTCTGTTCCATCTGTTCGCGAAGCCCGCGCAGCCGCTGCACGCCTTCCTTTTCGGCCTGCCACTGAGCCTGCAAGGCGCCCGCGTCGGTCTTGAGATTGCTTAACTCCTGCTCCAGCTTCACCAGGCGGGCTTTCGATGCCGGATCACTTTCCTTTTTGAGAGCCTCGCGCTCGATTTCCAGCTGCATGGTGCGGCGCAGGATCTCATCCAGCTCCGCGGGCATGGAATCGATCTCGGTGCGCAGCTTGGCCGCGGCCTCGTCCACCAGGTCGATGGCTTTGTCGGGCAGGAAGCGGTCCGTAATGTAGCGCTGGGAAAGAACGGCAGCGGCCACCAATGCGGAATCCTTGATGCGGACTCCGTGATGGAGCTCATAACGGTCGCGCAGGCCGCGCAGGATGGAGATGGTGTCCTCCACGCTGGGCTGGTCCACGAACACAGTCTGAAAGCGGCGTTCGAGCGCCGCGTCTTTCTCAATGTACTGGCGATATTCATCCAGCGTAGTGGCGCCGATGCAGTGCAGTTCGCCCCGGGCCAGCATGGGTTTCAGGAGATTGCCCGCGTCCATGGCGCCTTCGGCCTTGCCGGCACCCACCATGGTGTGCA
>JAYTVY010000077.1:0-5874 GCA_043743755.1 Bryobacterales bacterium
GTGCGGCCCACGTACAGCAGAAACGGAGAATGGATGTTGTACCGTTCCAGCGTCCGCTGCATTCCGGGCGGGTATGCAAAGCCAGGCTCCCGCTCGGCCGAGTGAATCGGCTGGGAGGGCTCGCTGAAAATGGGGTCGGGCGCGTTATAGATTGTGCGAATGCGCCGAGATGGTATTTGGAGAACGGTCTCGATATCGCGGCGCGTGGCCTGCGACACGGCGATTACGCGATCCGCGCGCAGCAGCCCGCGGCGCAGGCGGAATAGCTGCAAGCTGTTCCGCAAACCGCGCGGATTGTCAAACAGCAGCCCGCCCATGTCATGAATGGTGACTACGTAGGGCTTGGGCATCCACAGGGGCACGGCGTTCAAAGGGATATGGTAAAGATCGGCCGCGAAGCGCTTCAGCGTCAGACGATAGGCAATCTGCGCCAGCACCGCTCCCTCGGCTTTCTGAAACAGGGCCGGCTCGAAATTGGATGGAAGGTTGGAAAATTCCGGCAGGTTCGATTCCGGAACCACCAGCGTGTAGTGATTTTCCGAGTCCACCCGGGACAGCGCGCGAATCAGATTGCGGATGTACGTGCCGATTCCGAAGTCGCGGATGCGGCGAGCGTCAATAACCGCGCGGAACGGCATCCTCAGACGCTGGCTCGGGCGAGCTTCCACGCGTACAGGGGGAATCGCTCGGCCAGATGGAGCACCCGCCTGCGGACCGAAGCGCGCGTCTCCTGGGAGGCGTGGTTTTCCAGCACTTCCGCAATCAGCGCCGCTACCTCGCCCATTTCGGGCTCGCGGAAACCGCGTGTCGTGACCGCCGGACTGCCCAGGCGGATGCCGCTGGGGTTCAGCGGCGGGTTCACGTCGAAAGGAATCGTGTTCTTGTTCACCGTGATGTAGGCCTCGTCCAGAGACTCTTCGGCCTCCTTGCCGCGAACCCCTTTCGCGAACACGTCCACCAGCACCAGATGAGTGTCGGTGCCGCCCGAGACCACGCGGCATCCGGCGCGCTCCAGGCCTTCGCCCAAAGCTTTCGCGTTGGCCACCACTTGCTTTTGATAATCGACGAATCCGGGCTGCATGGCTTCGAGAAAGCAGACTGCCTTAGCGGCCACCACGTGAATAAGAGGCCCGCCCTGAGTGCCGGGGAAAACGGTCTTGTCGATGGCGGCGGCGTATTGCGCGCGCGACAGGATCATGCCCGAGCGCGGCCCGCGCAGAGTCTTATGCGTGGTAGAGGTGACGATGTCGGCGTACTCGCAAGGGTTCGGATGGATGCCCGCGGCCACCAGACCGGAGAAGTGCGCCATGTCCACCAGAAACAAGGCGCCCACCGCGTCGGCGATCTCGCGAAAACGCTTGAAGTCGATGATGCGCGGATAAGCGCTCCCGCCCGCAATGATCATCCGTGGCGAATGCTCGCGCGCCAGGCGTTCCACTTCGTCGTAATCGATACGGGCATCCTCGCGGCGGACGCCGTACGGAACCACTTTGTAATTCTTGCCCGAGAAGTTGAGCGGATGGCCATGCGTCAGATGGCCGCCGTGCGAGAGATTCATGCCCAGGATGGTATCGCCGGGCTTCAAAACCGCGGTGTAAGCCGCCTGGTTGGCTTGCGAGCCGGAATGCGGCTGCACGTTGACGTGTTCGGCGTGGAAGAGCTGTTTGGCGCGATCGCGAGCCAGATTCTCCACAATGTCGGCATACTGGCAGCCGCCGTAATAGCGCTTGCCGGGATAGCCTTCGGCGTACTTATTGGTGAAGATGCTGCCCGTGGCTTCGAGTATGGCTTCGGAGGTAAAGTTTTCGCTGGCGATCAGCTCCAGACGCGTGTGCTGGCGCTCCGTTTCGTTCTGAATCGCCTGAAAGATTTCGGGATCGGCTTCGGAAAGAGGGCGGGCCATTCGCTCTTGTTCGGTCATCTTGTTCTAGTGTAGTGCGTTTGGAAACCGAGTCGAGGGAGCCGCCAGCGTCGTCAACCAGTACGACCCGCGCCATCAACCTGCTGCGCGTAGTCGCTTGAGCTGTGACACTACCAGTCGAATTTCGCCATACGAGATTTCGGCTGGCAGAGCGTCCTTGATAAGCTTCATGCGATCGAGGCCCAGCTTCGCGGCGGCCTCCTCGATCTGTTGTTTGCGGCCGGCGGGAAGCCAGCGTTCGTCGAATCCGGCCACGCCGCGCTCCACCATGTCGGCCACCAGGTCGATTACGGTGTTGAGGCGGCGCTCGCGAATGCGCGCTATTTCCTCGAAGGTGCGGCCTTCCGCCAGCAGCCGCATGGTTTCGTCCGCTGGCGACACCTTCTTGTCTTCCCGCGCACTTGCCCGGGCGCCCTTCCGGTATTCAGCCAGCGCGCGCAGGATGCCTTGCCCGTAGAGTTCAGCCTTCCTCACGCCGATGCCGGTAATCGAGAGGAGTTCCTCCCGCGTGGATGGAAGTTTCACGCAGAGATCCTCCAGCGCGGCGTCATGCAGAACGATATAGGCAGGCACATTGTCGCGAACTGAAACGGTTCGCCGCCACTCGCGGAGGTACTCGAGCAGACTCGCGTCGGCCGCCGCGGCCTTGCGGACGCGCGGCGCGCGCTTTGTTTCTTTGGGCTCGGCGAACCATTCCGGATGCTCGGCGCAAACATCGCAGGCCCCACAGGTCGACCATTTTGGCTGCTCGCCGAAGTGCACGCAAATCTGCCGGTGCCGGCACGCCGAAGCTTCGGCGAAGTGGCGGATGGTGTGATAGCGCTGCCAGCTGCGCTCGCGCTCCTGAGCGTCCGTGACGGCTTCGATGAAGTGCGCCAGCAGCCCCGCGTCCTTTTTGCGCCAGAGCATCGCGCAATCGGCGGGCAGTCCATCGCGTCCCGCGCGTCCGGCTTCCTGATAATACTGCTCGACCGATTTCGGCAGCGACAAGTGGATCACGGCGCGCACCGACGGCTTGTTGATCCCCAGCCCGAACGCGATGGTGCCCACCAGCACGCGCACTTCGTCGGACATCCAGCGCTCCTGGTTGCGCTGTCGCTGCGCGGAGGGCATCTGTCCGTGATACGGCACCGCTGCGATGCCGTTTTCCGCCAGGAAATCCACCGTCTCTTCCACGCTCGCGATGGTGGGCGCGTAAATAATGATGTTCTCATCGGCGTGGGCGCGCAGGCACGCCAGTAGCAACGCGGGCTGCGTCTTGGAATCGCACAGCTTCACCAGATAGCGCAGATTGGGCCGGTAGAAGCTGAGGATATACTTGTGCGGATCGCGCAGCTGCAGCTGGTTGAGAATATCGTGCCGCACGCGCTGCGTGGCGCTGGCGGTGAACGCGGCGATGGGAAATTCGGGGAAGTTAGCGCGCAGGCTGGAGAGCTGGCGATACTCGGGCCGGAACTCGTGGCCCCATTCCGAGATGCAATGGGCCTCATCGATGGCGAAGAACTCCACCGGGACCCGGCGCAGCCAGGAGATTGTATCGGGTCTCGCCAGGCGCTCGGGAGAGAGATAGATCAAGCGATATGCGCCTTGAGCGGCCTTGTGAATGATCCCATTCTGGTCGCTCCAAGTGATGGAACTGTTCAACACCGCGGCGGGGATGCCCATTTGCGAAAGCTGGGCGGCTTGATCCTGCATCAGCGAGATCAGCGGGCTTACCACCACGGCGGTGCGTCCGGACGCCAGCGCGGGCAACTGGTAGCACAGCGACTTGCCGCCGCCGGTGGGCATCACGACGCAAGTATCGTGGCCCTCCAGGATACTGCGCACGATGCGCTCCTGCAGCGGGCGAAATTCGGAATATCCCCAGTAGCGCCGGAGGTCGGCGAGCAGATCGGAGGAAGCGTCCAAATTGTATTGTCGTCCGCGCGCGCGGGAATTCTCAAGGCGAGTGATAATGCTCGCATGGACCTGGGACTGAACGGGCGCGTGGCGATTGTTGCGGCGGCCAGCAAAGGGCTGGGAAAAGCGGTAGCGCTGGGGCTGTCGCGCGAAGGGGCCAAGGTGGCCATCTGCGCGCGATCAGCGCCGGAATTGCAGGCTGCGGCGGATGAGATGCCTGGGCCGGTGCTGGCGCGCGTGGCCGATGTGCGCAACGAAGCCTCCGTGCGCGCGCTGGTGGCTGACACTGTGGAGCGCTTCGGCCCAGTCGATATTTGCGTGGCGAATGCCGGAGGTCCGCCGGCGAAGCGCTTCGACGAGACCACGGCGGAGGACTGGCAAGCGGCCGTGGAGTTGAATTTCACCAGCACGCTGCACTTCGCGCGGGCTGTGCTGCCGGGAATGAAGGAACGCCGCCGGGGGCGATTTCTGGCGATTACGTCGGCGGCCGTGAAGCAGCCCGTGGACCGCCTGATTCTTTCGAACGCGGTGCGTAGCGCGGTCAGCGGACTCGTGAAGAGTCTATCGAACGAATACGCGCCGTACAACGTGCTGGTGAACAGTGTTTGTCCTGGATACATCGCGACGGACCGGCTGCAGGCGCTGGGAGTGCGGCCCGAGGGGCAGATCCCGCTGGGACGCGTTGGGACACCGGAGGAGTTCGCCAATGTGGTCGTGTTCCTGGCGTCCGAGCGGGCGAGTTATGTCACCGGTGTCGCGTTGGCGATCGATGGCGGCCTCATCAAGGGAGTCTACTGAGCGCCAACCACGTATGTGTAGCTTTCCCACATGGGGCCTGCGCGCTGGTCCGGTGTCACACTCAACACCCGCGCTCCCAGTGCCCCTAGATATTCCAGCACCGAATCCTTTTCGATCCCGAACATGTCCATGTGCGGCACATCCGAACGGCTGACGCTCAACCAGGTTCGATACACTTTCGCCCAGGCCCGGCCAACTAGCGTGGGAGGATTCTTCAGCCGCGCGGGAACTTGAAACAACAGCGCTCCTTCAGGCCGCAGCACGCGCAGAAACTCCTTGAGATACCCGCGGGCCAGATGCGGCGGCATGTGCTGCAGCGTGATCACGGAGTAAATCAGATCGAAATGCCGGTCCGGAAAAATTCGCAAGTCCGGTTCCGGATTCAGCACATACCGGCACCGGTCCCCCAGGCGGTTGTGCCGTTCCGCCAGCGCGATCATTGAGGGTGCGATGTCCACGCCCAGGATTTCCGCGAAGTGAGCGCCCAGCGCTTGCGTGATGCGTCCCGCGCCGCATCCGAAGTCCAGCGCGCGCAGCTTTTCCGGCAAGGGCCGCACTGCTTCCACCAGGAACAGAATGCTGGCCGCCTCATCCACGCCGGTGCGGAAGAACTCATCCACATCCCACCGGTTCCCCTTCTTCAGCGGATCGGTGATGATGGCCCAGAACGGATCGGTGGTTCCGAAGAGCTGCCAGTTTTTTTGAAGGGAGCGGAGGCTCAAAACTACTGCTTCTGGGGCAACTCGCGCGGCGGGTAATACGGTTTGCCGTTGAGGGCCTTCACTTCTTTCATGAAATTCGTGCCGTAGTCCTTGTCGGGGTCGGCGTAAAGCCAGGCCTGACGCTTATAGTTCCAGTCGTCGGGGCGCAGTCTTTGTGCGGTCTTGAAATACGCGATCGCGTCGCGCTCGTGCCCGGTGGCCACCAGATGCTGGCCCATTTTGAAATTAGCGTCGGCCAGCAGCACCTCCGGTGTGAACTGGTTGAGGCGCCGGCGGAGATGCTCGGCGTCCATCGCGTAAAAGCTCTTCGCGCCGTTGTCCAGCCAATCCTTCAGGGCGTCCAGGTAAGGCGCCGCATCGATTCCGTGCATGCCCTTATAGCGGTTGTCGACATAAGCGACCTCTGTGGGACGAACGATGTGTCCGGATTCGTCGATCCAAACGGCGGTGGGCACGTTGACCATCCCGAACAGCGAGGACACCGTATGTTTTTCGTCGATCAGGACGGTGTATTCGGGCGCCGCTTTCTCCACC
>JAYTVY010000078.1:0-2170 GCA_043743755.1 Bryobacterales bacterium
GCCTCGGTTGACATTCTGGAGAAGGCGGGCCGGAAGCAGGACCGGCAGTCGCTGGCCGAGGCCTATAACGCTCTCTCGGTATCGCTGGGTCTCACGGAAGCTCCTGCCTCCGAAATTGAATCGGCCATGCGCCGGTCAATCCAGTTGAGCCGTGAGACGGACCCGCGCAGCGTGTCTACCGCGGTGGTGACCGGAGTTCTGGGAACGTACTTGCTGCGCGAGGGAAGACTTGATGAAGCCAGCCGCCTGTCGAACGAAGCCATGGCGTTGTACCGGGCGCGGCCCGGGCCGCTGGCGGCCGAGTCTTTCGGCCCGCTGCGGGATCTGGGCATGCTGTGCATCGAGCGCAAGGATTATGCCGGGGCGGAAAAATACCTTCGGGAGAGCCTCCGGGTAGCACAAGACAATTGGGGCAGTGCCAGCGCCTATACCATCGGAGCGCGCGCCTCGCTGGCGTTGGCCACCGGTCTTGCCGGGCAGGCCGCCCATGCGGAAGAAGAGCTGAAGGATTGTATTCGGCAGTATGCCGCGATCGGTGGATCGGCGGACCTTCAGATTGCCCAGGCGAATGAGTACCTGGGAGTGGTTCAGATGGCGGACGGGAAGCTGGCGCCGGCGGAAGACAATCTGCGCGCGGCCCTGGCCAGCTATCGCCGGCATGCGAGAAAGGACGACATTCGGACAGCCATCGCGGCCGGCCGTCTCGGCGAGTGTCTGCTTGCCCGAAACAAGCGCGAAGAGGCGCTCCCGCTGCTTACCGAAAACTACCAAAAGGCACTGGCGGCGTTCGGCCCTGGTCATCTATGGACCGTGCAGGCACGAGATCGCCTGAGCTCATCCCAAGCCCGATTCTGAGCCGCGACCAGAGGGAGCGGTCGCCGGACCCTTTCCAGCCCACTGCGCTACAATCGCCTTCATGAGCATCTCGCGGCGAGGATTGCTGCAAGGCGCGGCCGCTGCTACCGCAGCTCCTTTCGTCTTGCGCGGCGATTCGGTCACGCTGGGGTCGGGCGCGCATACCTATGAGTTCGTCGCCGATTGGGGCAAGCTGCCAAACGGCGTGCGCTGGGGCTACACGCACGGCGTGGCCGTGGATTCACAGCAGCGAATTCTGGTTCACAATCGCAGCAAGGATGCGGTGGCGATCCTCGATCGCGATGGCCGCTTCGTCAAGAGCTGGGGCGACGATTTCGAGCAGGGCGCTCACGGCATGCTGCTCAACAAAGAGGGCAGCTCGGAATATTTATATCTTGCCGATCCCGAACGTCACCTGGTGGCCAAGACCACGCTCGACGGCGAGCGGCTGTGGGTGCTTAAGTATCCCCGCGAAGCCGGCGTATACGAGCGCGAGGATCAGTACAAGCCCACCAACGTCGCGGTGGCGCCGAACGGCGATGTCTATATCGCCGATGGCTACGGTTTGAGCTGGATCCATCAGTACAACGCGAAGGCCGAGTACATCCGGTCCTGGGGCGGCAAGGGCAAGGAAGCCGGCCAGTTGGATTGCCCCCACGGCATCTGGATCGATACGCGCGGCGCGCATCCGCTGATTGTGGTGGCGGACCGGAGCAACGCGCGCCTGCAAAACTTTTCACTCGATGGCAAGCATCTCGGCTTCGTCAACGATGAGCTGCGGCGGCCGTGCCATTTCGATCAATCGCCCGGGGGCGAGCTGCTGATCCCGGATCTGTACGGACGGGTGACCATCTTCGATCGTAATAACAAGCTGATCGCCCACCTGGGCGACAATCCCGACGTTTGGAAAACCAAGGGCTGGCCCAATCTGCCGCATGAAATGCGTCTGACCGGGCGCTTCGTTTCCCCGCACGCGGCCTGCTGGGATGGCCAAGGCAACATCTATGTAGTGGAGTGGATTTCCGACGGCCGCGTCACAAAGTTGCGCAGGGTGTAATGCGGCTGGGAATCGATTTCGGAACTACTCGAATCGTGGTTGCCACGGTGGACCGGGGAAATTATCCGCTGCATTCCTTCGAGAGCCCGGACGGCGGCGTCTATGATTGGTTTCCCGCGCTGCTGGCGGTGAATGGCGGCAGCCGCGTTTACGGATGGCAGGCCTGGGCGTGCCAGCAGGACCCGGAATGGACCATTGTGCGCTCATTGAAGCGCGTGCTGGAGGATGCGGGTCCGAACACCATTCTGCGAGTGGCGG
>JAYTVY010000079.1:0-3282 GCA_043743755.1 Bryobacterales bacterium
GTGGGAGCGGAGTGCGAAGCCATCGATATCCCGTTCTTCCTTGAGCCCGTAGGTTACGACCCGAAAGGCGGCGACGAGAAAGGCCTCGATTTCGCCAAACTCAAGCCGCAAGTAGTGATGGGCTATATGACCGAGTTCTCGAAGCCCCAGTATCGTGTCGACGTTCTCAAGGTGGAGGTTCCCATCAACGCCGTCTACGTTGAAGGCAGCAGCGTGTACAAAGGGCAGAAAGCGTACAGCCGCGAGGAAGCGCTGGATCTGTTCCGCAAGGCCGCCGCCATCGCCAAGAAGCCGTTCATCTATCTGAGCGCCGGTGTCAGCAATGCCCAGTTCGTGGAATCGCTAACCATGGCCACCGAAGCGGGCACCGATTATTCCGGCGTCCTGTGCGGCCGCGCGACATGGAAAGACGCCGTTCCCGTGTACGCCAAACAAGGCGCGCAGGCCCTGGAAGACTGGCTGTCGACGGAAGGCGTGAAAAATATCGATGCCGTCAACGGCGCCATCACCGGCGCCAAGCCCTGGTATCACAAAGAAGGATTGAAGCAGCCCGCCACGGCATAGTCTGCGCGACGGCTGCCAACGCATTTCCCGATCGCGCCAAGCCCTCGCACGACTCAATCGAATGACAATCTCTCACGAGGCGCTGGCACGCTTTGTCGAGCGAATCCTATTGGCGGCCAATGTGCCTGAAGCGAAGGCCGCTCTGGTGGCCGATTCGCTGGTGGCTGCCAATCTCCGCGGTGTGGATTCGCACGGCGTTCAGTTGCTCCCGTGGTATGTGGAGCAGATAGCCGCCGGCGACATGGACCCAAATTCGGATGGCAACATCGCCACCGAAAGCGGCGCCTGCATCACCTACGATGGCGGCAATGGAATCGGGCAGGCCATCGCGAAAATCTGCTGCGGCCACGCGGTGCGCCTGGCGCGCGAGTATGGCGTGGGCATGGTGACCGCGCGCGAGTCGAATCATTTCGGCGCGGCGGCTTACTGGTCGCAAGCGATGGCCAAGGCCGGGATGATTGGAATCACCATGTGCAACGCGTCGCCCATTGTGGCGCCCTGGCAAGGCAAGGACACCCGCTTCGGCACCAATCCCATCTGCATGGCGCTGCCCGGTCCGAATCTGTGGCTGCTGGACATGGCCACCACCACCGTCGCGATGGGAAAAATCTACGCCGCGTCATTCCGCAAACAGGAGACCATTCCCGCCGGGTGGGCCATGGATTCCGAAGGCGTCCCCACCGTTGAAACCGAGAAAGCACTCAACGGCCTGCTGATGCCGCTAGGCGGATACAAAGGCAGCGGCCTGGCGATGATGGCCGATATTCTCTGTTCCGTGCTCAGCGGCGGCGCGATGACCACTGAACTCGGCGGCATCCGACTCCGCGGCAAGCCCATGCGTTCCAGTCAGTTCTTCCTGGCCGTGGACCCCGGCCGTTTCATGCCCACCGACCAGTTTGAATCCCGCATGCGGACCTTCATCGATTCCATAAAGTCCTCGCGCCCTGCCGCCGGCTTCGACGAAGTCATGGCGCCCGGCGACCCCGAGTGGCGCACCGAGGAGATCCGCCGCCGCGACGGCATCCCCATCGGCGATGGCGTGTGGCAAAACCTCCTGGAGATCGCCAAAAAATGCGGGGCAGGTTAACAACCGTTAGACGCTATCATAAATAAGTGCCCGACGACGAAAAACCGATTGCCAGCTTCGAGACCGGCCTCCAGGAACTCGAACAAATCGTCAAGGAAATGGAGAGCGGCGAACTTCCCCTGGAACGCGCACTCGAGCTCTTCGAGAAAGGCATGAAATTGAGCGAAGCCTGCCGCAAGCAGCTCGAAACAGCCGAAACGCGCATCGAGATGCTGGTCCGCAAGGGCGATCGCGTGCAGCCCGAGCCATTCCGTCCGGACAAAGCATGAGCCTGGCCGAATACCTCAGCGTGCAGCAGGGGCGCATCGATGCCGCGCTGGATGCGTGCGTGCCGCCCGAGACCGAGCCGCCGCACTCCATCCACAAAGCCATGCGCTACAGCTTGTTCGCGGGCGGAAAACGCATTCGCCCGATTCTGTTCATTGCCGCCGCCTATGCCATATCCGAACTGGCCCCGGGCGCTGAGCGGGCCGCCTGTTCGCTCGAGCTGGTGCATACCTACTCGCTGATTCACGACGATCTGCCCGCGCTGGATAATGACGATCTGCGCCGCGGCGTCCCCACCTGCCACAAGAAATTCAACGAGGCGACCGCGATTCTGGCCGGCGACGCACTGCTCACGCTGTCCTTTCAGGTGCTCTCCAGCCTGCCCATCGATGCCGGGCGCAGAATCCAGCTGGTTGACGAACTCGCGACGGCCAGCGGCACTATGGGCGGAATGATCGGCGGCCAGGTGCATGATATCGAGGGTGAGGGACAACCTCCCACGGCGGCGCTGCTGGATGCCATCCATCGCGCCAAGACCGGCGCGCTGCTGCGGGCCAGCGTTCGCATGGGTGCGATTTTCGCGGGCGCCGGCCACCACCAACTAAACGCGCTCTCCGCATATGGGGAGCACGTGGGCCTGGCGTTCCAGATTGTCGACGACGTGCTGGATGTGGAACAGTCGTCGGAAGCGCTGGGCAAGACCGCTGGCAAGGACGCCCAGCAGCGAAAGATCACGTTCCCGGCGGTATACGGCCTGGAGCGATCGCGGACCATGGCGGAGCAGGAGCGGCTGGCGGCGCATCTCGCGCTGAGCCCCTTGGGCGATCGGGCGGAACGCCTGCGCGAGCTGGCCGACCTGATTGTCACACGCAAAGCGTGAAACCGCGGCACAGGATCGACCAGCTTCTGGTGGAGCGCGGATTGACCGAATCGCGTGAAAAAGCCCGCGCCTTAATCCTGGCCGGATCCGTGCTGGTGGACGGCCAGCGCGTGGATAAGGCCGGCCAGACGGTGGGTCCCGATGCGCGCATCGAGCTGCTGGATTCGCCCCGGTACGTAGGTCGCGGCGGGTTGAAACTCGAAGCCGCGCTGGCCCACTGGTCGATTGCGGTGGCGGGGAAGACCTGTCTGGACGTGGGATCGTCCACTGGCGGATTCACCGATTGCCTGCTGCAGCACGGCGCCGCGAAGGTGTACGCCGTCGACGTGGGAACCGGCCAGCTGGATTGGAAACTGCGCAATGATCCGCGCGTGGTGGTTCGCGAGAAAGTGAATGCCCGCTATCTGAGCCGCCAGGAAGTGCCCGAGCCGGTGCCGCTGGCTGTTTGCGATGTGAGCTTCATCTCCATCACAATGATCTTACC
>JAYTVY010000080.1:0-1978 GCA_043743755.1 Bryobacterales bacterium
ATACGGCCCTTGATATTGATGCGGTCGAGTACCGCTTCGAGCGTGGCTCCGCCCACATTGTCGAAATACATATCGATCCCGTTCGGGCAGTCGCGGTCCAGCGCTTGCGGCACGTTCTCGGTCTTGTAGTTTATGGCCGCATCGAAGCCCAAGGTGTCGCGTATCCAGGCAACTTTCTCGTCGCTGCCAGTCAGACCCACCACGCGGCAGCCTTGAATCTTGCCGATCTGGCCCACCAGCGATCCCACCGCGCCGGCCGCGGTTGAAACCACCAGGGTCTCGCCCGCTTTGGGGTGGCAAATGTCGAGCAGTCCGAAATAGGCCGTCAAACCGATATGCCCCAGCAGGCCGAAAAACGCCGTCGGCGACACCGGCAATCCCTTGGGCAGCACCGCGACACCGGCGCCGTCCGATACCACGTATTCCTGCCAGCCGAATAAACCCTGTAGCAAATCGCCCGGTGCGAACTTCGGGTTGCGCGATTCCTCCACCACTGCCAGTCCGCCGCCGCGCATCACGTCGCCGAGCGGAATTGCAGGCAGATAGGAATCCGACGCATTCATCCAGACGCGATTCGTGGGATCGAGCGAAAGGTAAAGAATGCGCGCCACGAACTCCCCGTCGTGCGGCGCCGGCACCGCTTTTTCGGTCCAGGTGAAGTCCGTATCGCGAACTGGTCCGGTAGGACGCGCGGCGAGGCGCCATTGATGATTGATTCTTTCGGCCACATTGCTCCTTTAGCGGGAAAGACGATTTCAGTCTACGAACTCGACGCGGTACTCTTCGATCACCGGATTGGCGAGTACGTCGCGGGCGATCTGGTCCATCTCGGCCGCGGCCTTCTGGCGGTCGGCGGCGGGATCGAGCGTGATCTCAAAAAATTTGCCCTGCCGCACGGCGGCGATCGAGGCATGCCCCAGGCTCGCCAGCGCCGAACGGATGGTCTGTCCCTGCGGATCGAGTACGGTGGATTTTAACGAGACATACACGCGTGCTTTCATGGAATCCCCATTGTAGCGGTACTCCAAGGGCCTCCGGTCTGTTCCAAACATTTTCACTGGGTTATGGAGTTGTCCGTTCAGAAGTGATACTCTACAACAAAGCAGTTGGAGGAGGCGCGTCATCGTCAAGGTCTGTGTACTCGCCAGCAGCAGCGGCGGCAATTGCACGTTCATCTCCACCGGCACAACGCGCATTTTGGTGGACGCGGGATTGAGCCGGAAAGAGACGGCCGCGCGCCTCGCCGCGATAGGCGAGAGCATCGACGGTATCGACGCCGTGCTGGTAACGCACGAACATAGCGATCATGTCGGCGGACTGGTAACGCTGGCGCGGAAATCCCAAGCGGGCGCGCTGCCGGTTTTCGTGACCCGGCTGACCGCTGGGTCCATCGCCTGGAACGATTTCGTTCCGAAGCTGGACTGCTTTCAGGCGGGAACCTCTTTTCGCGTGGGCGATATCGATGTTGACAGCTTCACCATCCCGCATGACGCTATCGATCCGGTGGGGTTCTGTTTTTGCGCGGAGGGCGTCAAGATCGGACTGGTTACCGATCTCGGCTACATCACCGAAAACGTGAAAGCCCGGCTGCGCGGTGTGAACCTGCTGGTGCTGGAATCAAACCACTGTCTCGAGATGCTCCGCGTGGGCCCGTATCCCTGGTCCGTGAAGCAGCGCGTGATGAGCCGTATGGGCCACCTGTCGAATGACGCGGCTTCGGCGTTCATTGCGGACGGCCTGGATTCCACCGTCGAAACGCTGGTGCTCGGGCATATCAGCGAAAACAACAACTATCCCGCCCTGGTGCATCAGGCGGCCAGCGAAGCGCTCTCCAAGCGCGGTCTCTTCGCTCCTCGTCTGGTGGTAGCCGAGACGCGGACCCACAGCGAAGTATTCGCGTTCTAGAATGATCCCCCGCTACACCCGCCCCGAAATGGGGCAAATCTGGAGCGAGGAAAACAAGTATCGCCAGTGGCTG
>JAYTVY010000081.1:0-1713 GCA_043743755.1 Bryobacterales bacterium
ACGAAAACACGCCCGTCGAACAGCGCGATCTGGAGCAATGGTTCCTGCGCATCACGCAGTACGCCGACGAGCTGCTGGACGATATGCACGACCTGGAAGCCGGCTGGCCAGATCGCGTCCTCACCATGCAGCGCAACTGGATCGGCCGTTCCGAGGGCGCCGAGGTCGATTTCAAGCACGCCGGCACCGGCCATCCCATCCGCATCTTCACCACCCGAATCGATACCATCTTCGGCGCTACTTGCCTGATCCTGGCGCCCGAACATCCGCTGGCCGCCAGTCTGCTTCCCGGCGATCAGCGCATCAAGCAGATGATCGATAAGCGCGCCGCGGCCGGTCCTTCCGACGTCGACAAGGAGGGTTTCAACACCGGCGCTTTCGCGGTGAATCCGTTCAGCGGCGAGGAAATTCCCATCTGGATCGGCAACTTCGTCCTGATGGGCTACGGCACCGGCGCCATCATGGCCGTCCCCGCCCACGATGAGCGGGATCACGAATTCTGCACGCGCTATGGTATTCCGATTCGGCCCGTGATTCGGGCGGTGGACGGAGAGGACATGGCCCGGTGTTACACGGAGGACGGCATCCTCGAAGACTCCGCCGAATACTCCGGCCTCGCCAGCGCCTACGCCCGCGAAACGATGTCCACCCGCGCCGCCCTGCGCGGCTTCGGACACGCCGCCGTCACTTATCGCCTGAAGGACTGGGGCATCTCTCGCCAGCGCTACTGGGGCACCCCGATTCCCGTGATCCACTGCGCCCAATGCGGCGTCGTCCCCGTACCCGAATCGGAGCTGCCCGTCGTGCTCCCTCTCGGAATCGCAATCACCGGCAAGGGCCGCTCGCCGCTCGAAAACGTACCCGAGTTCGTAAACGTCCCTTGTCCCAAATGCGGCGGTCGCGCGCGCCGCGAGACGGATACCATGGACACGTTCGTCGATTCGTCCTGGTATTTCTACCGCTACTGCGATCCGCGCAATTCCTCCGCGCCGTTCGACTCCAAAAAGATCGCCTACTGGTTCCCCATCGATCAGTACATCGGTGGCGTGGAACACGCGATTCTGCATCTGATTTATTCGCGCTTCTGGACCAAAGTGATGCGCGATCTGCATCTGATCGCCAATGACGAGCCCGCCGCCCGCCTGTTCACGCAAGGCATGGTGATCAAGGACGGCCACAAGATGTCCAAGTCCAAGGGCAACGTGGTCAGCGCGGATCAGATGATCGAAAAATTCGGCGCCGACACCGGCCGCCTTTTCGAACTGTTCGCCGCGCCGCCAGAACGCGAGATGGATTGGACCGACGCCGGCGCCGAAGGCGCCTACCGCTTCCTGGGCCGCGTCTATCGCTTCGTTACGCGCAATGCCGGGCGCGCGCCCGAAACCTCGGATCCCGCGGCCGATCGCAAAGTGCTCCGCAAGCTGCACCATACCGTCAAAAAAGTTACCGAGGACTTCGAGAGCCGCTGGCATTTCAATACGTCCATCGCGGCCTTGATGGAGCTGATGAACGAAGTAACCGCCGCCGAGAAGCAGATTTCAGCTCCCGTAATGGCGGAGGTGCTGGAGAAGCTGACGCTGCTGCTGGCGCCATTCGCGCCGTTCATAGCGGAAGAATTGTGGGATGAACAAGGGCGCACGGGGCCGGTCTTCAAAAACCCGTGGCCAGTTTCCGATCCCGAGCTTGCCCGCGAAGACGAAGCGGAAGTAGTGA
>JAYTVY010000082.1:0-2996 GCA_043743755.1 Bryobacterales bacterium
CGACCGTCTGCCGTTTGTGACGGCGCTGGTTACGGTGAATACCGCCAATGCGGAAACGCTGAAGGGCATGGAAGGCTTCCACGGACGCGAGCCGTATGAAATCGCCGTGGCCCCGCCGGTGGTCACCGAGATTCAAAATGCGGTTTCACGGGTGAATAAGCAGTTGGCGCCGTTTGAGCAGATCCGCAAATTCCGGGTGCTGGAGCGCGACTTCACCATCGAGCAAGGCGAACTCACTCCCACCATGAAGGTGCGGCGCAGCAAGGTGCTGGAAAATCATAAGGACACCGTGAACGAGCTGTACATGGGCAAAGAAGAGATGCAGTAAGCGGCGCAGCCGATGCCCCAGCCACCGATCGCAAAGCGCGTCCCGCGCGAAGTCACCACGCACGGCGAAACCCGGCCCGACGAGTACGGCTGGCTGCGTGAGCGCACCAATCCCGAAGTGACCGCGTACCTGGAAGCCGAGAACGCGTACACCGCCGAGACGATGAAGCCCACCGAGGCGCTGCGAGAACAGCTCTACAAGGAGATCCTCAGCCGGGTGCAGGAAACCGATCTGTCGGTGCCCATCCGCCGCGGGGCTTACTTTTACTACACGCGCACCGAAGAAGGCAAAGCCTACGGGATTTACTGCCGCAAGCACGGTTCGCTGGATGCGCCGGAGCAGATTCTGCTGGATGCGAACCTGCTGGCAGCGGGGCAGAACTATTTCCGCATCGGCGATTTCAGCGTCAGCCCGGACCACCGGCTGCTGGCATACTCCACCGATTTCGAGGGCGACGAAACGCACACGGTTTCGATCAAGGATCTGGAGACCGGCGCGCTGCTCGAAGATCGCATCGAGAAGGTCTCCTATTCGCTGGAATGGGCGAACGATAATCGCACCCTGTTCTACACCATGATGGACGCCGCGCGGCGGCCATACCAGGTGTTTCGCCACCAGCTGGGCGAAGCCGCCGACACGCTTATTTTTCAGGAAGACGACGAGCGGTTCGCTCTAACCCTGCACAAGTCGCTGAGCGATGCCTGGCTGTTCATCGTGTTGGGGAGCCCGCTCACCACGGAATTCAGGTATCTGGACGCGAACCATCCGCAAGGCGAGTTCCGCCCGATACTGCCGCGCCGTCAAGATACCGAATATGACGCGGTGCATCACGGCGACTATTTCTACATCCGCACGAACGATCGGGCGAAGGGCTTCCGCGTGGTGCGCACGCCCACATCGGCGCCATCGGAAGCCGCCTTCGAGGAGATTGTTCCGGGACGCGCGGGCATCACGGTGGAAGGCCTGAAGCCTTCCGCAACCATCTAGCGATCTTCGAACGCGAGCGCGGGCTGGAGAAAATCGCCATCCGCGCTTTGCCCTCGGGCGATACGCACTACATCGAATTCCCGGAGCCAGTCTACACGGCGTCGCCCGGCGGCAATGCGGAGTACGACAGCCCGGCTCTGCGCTTTGTCTACGGTTCGTTGATTACGCCGGCGTCGGTGTACGACTATGACATGAATTTCCGGAATCGCACCCTGCTCAAGCAGCAGCCGGTGCTGGGCGGTTATGATGCGACGCAATACGACACCGAACGGATCTTCGCGGCGGCGCCCGACGGCGCCGAGATTCCCATCTCGCTGGTCTATCGCAAGGGCCTCCGGAAGGACGGCGGGAATCCGCTGCTGCTCTACGCATACGGGTCATACGGGATCAGCACGGCGCCCTCTTTTTCGTCGGACCGGCTGAGTCTTCTGGACCGTGGCTTCGTTTTTGCGATTGCCCATATCCGCGGCGGCGCGGACCTCGGCAAGGAATGGCATGACGCCGGGAAGTTGTTGCAGAAGAAGAATACTTTTACCGATTTCGTGGCTTGCGCGGAGCATCTCATCGGCGCCCGGTACACGTCGCCGAAGCGTCTGTCGATCATGGGCGGCAGCGCCGGCGGTCTGCTGGTGGGGGCGGTTTTGAATCTCCGTCCCGACCTGTTCGGTGCGGCTATCGCCAAGGTTCCCTACGTTGATACGCTCAACTCGGGTCTCGATCCTGCGCTGCCGCTCACTGTGGGCGAGTACGAAGAATGGGGCAACCCCGAGGAGCGGCAGTTTTTCGATTACATCAAATCGTACGCGCCGTATGAGAACGTGCGCGCGGCGGCGTATCCGGCCATGCTGGTGACGGGCGGCCTGAACGATCCGCGCGTTTCCTACTGGGAGCCGGCCAAGTGGGTAGCGCGCCTGCGTGCTGTAAAGACCGACGACCGCCCTTTGCTGCTTAAAACTGAGATGGGAGCGGGCCACTTCGGGCCGTCCGGCCGCTATGACCGCATGCGCGAAACAGCATTCGATTACGCATTTCTGCTGTGGGCACTCGGGTTATAGATTCCACTTCGTGTTCAGGCGCGTACGCCGCTGTCCCACAAGCGGACATCGATTTTGACTAAACTGGGCAAACGGGTCGCATTTTCAGTAAGATGGACCTGGCAGGCCAGTTGCCCATAACAGGGAGAGCACTCGTATGGCAATGGATATCCCTCGCGGGAAAGAAGTAGCGCGCAAGAAGCTGATCAAGCGCATCGCAATTATCGTGGTGGTGATCGCCGCCATCCCGCTGATTACTTACGGGTTGTCGCGACTGAAACCAGCCGCGCCCGAGGTGGAGCTGGCCACACTTTGGCCCGATACGGTGAAGCGCGGCCCCATGCTGCGCGAGGTGCGCGGCCTGGGAACGCTGGTGGCCGAGCAAGTCCGCTGGATTCCAGCGCAGTTTGACGGGCGCGTGGAGAAGATCAACATGCTGCCGGGCACGCCCGTGAAGGCCGGCGATGTGGTGATGGAACTGAGCAATCCGGATATGGAACTGGCGGCTGCCGACCTGGAATGGCAGGTGAAGGCCGCGGAAGCCAACTATGCCAGCTTGAAGGTGGTGCTGGCAACAGCGCAGCTAGCCCAGAAGGCAATCACACAACAGGTGAAATCCGACCTGCTGCAAGCCGATCTTACAGCCG